>NZ_JAKSYQ010000296.1:0-14025 GCF_022829665.1 Methylobacterium sp. E-041
GCCTCCTCCAGCGTGGCGAAGATCGGCGCTGAGATACCAACGAGCCGTCCGAAGGCCGCCTCCACGAACCAGCCCGGGCCCACCTCGTGCTCGGGGGTATCAAGGCGCACCAGCACGGCGATCAGCAGGCCGTTTGCCAGGACCAGACGCCCTTCCCGATCCGGGCTGCCCGTGTCAACCAAGATCGGCTGCAGCACGAGCAACGTCTCGACGTTGTCGTGCGCATCCATGACTAACTTTCCCGTAGCTGGTTCAACCACGGCTCGCTCCGGCGTGCGCCCCAACGAGTGTTCTTGAGGTGGAGGTAGTTCGGCGTAAAGCCACTGAACGACTTGAGCTGCTCGACATCATGGATCGTCAGAACCCGCCGTTTGATCGTGATCAGCCCGAGATCACGCAGCTCGCGAAGCGTACGGTGTACGTGAACGGCGGACAACCCCATCGCATCTGCAAGCTCCACCTGCGTAAATGGGAAGGCGTAGCTGTCATTCGTGACCTTCCCAACCGCATCGAGTCGAACCAACATTTCGCAGAGGAAGTGAGCGATACGACGCTCCGGGGCACGACCACCAAGGTTGACCAGCCACTCGCGCAGCACCGCCTCATCGACGAGACCGCACCACCAAAAGGCCCGCGTGATCTGCGGATGGGCCTGGGTAATCTCCTCGATTGCCCGACGCGGGATGTCGACGACATGGCATGCGGAGATCGTAGCAATGTTGTGGTCCATCTGGTCGAGGATGAACACGTTGAGGTCGCAGAAGTCCCCTGGAACCATAAGCGCCATGATCTGGCGTTTACCGCCCGGGAGCACCTTGTAGCGGCAAGCGAGGCCATCAAGGATCAGATGGACGTTCTCGGGTTCGTCGCCTTCTCGGACCAAATCGACCCGTGCAGCGACCTGCCGGATGCGTGGCGCCAAGCCATCCAGGGCCCGGCGATCGTCATCCGATAGGTCCTCGAAGCCTTCCAGCTTCCGGGGCAGTACCTGCTGCATCACACCTCGGGAGGGTTCGACCGCAACGACCCTACGTCGGATTTCCGACATTTCAAATCGTCATTTGATGAGAAATTTGCCTAACGTCCGTGTTTTCCCTAGAAGCCGCGCATCGTTTGCAATCTTTCGGGCGCATTCGGCTGAGGGTTCGTGCCCCCGCCCTTCTCGGGACGGCCCGTGACACAGCTTGAACAGGCCTCGTGCCGCAATCGTTTGCTCGCCGAACTACCACCATCCGACTTCGATCTGCTTCGGGGCCGGCTCGCCCCAAAAAAGCTCGCTGTGGGCGACGTGTTGATCCAGACGGATACCCCAATCACCAGCCTGTATTTTATTGAACGCGGCATCGTCTCGCTGGTTGCGCAAGCCCCCGATGGCGAACAGGCTGAGATTGGGCTCGTTGGCTGCGAGGGCCTCGTCGGGATTCCGCTGCTGCTTGGCTCCGATCAAGCCCCCTATGATGGCCGGGTGCAGAATACAGGTTTGGCCTGGGCATTATCTGCTTCGAGTTTCTACGAGATCCTGCCCCGATCTTCGGCCTTGGGTGAACGGTTACTTCGCTATGTGCAAACTGTCACCGCGCAAATGGCAGGAACAGCACTAGCCAACGCACGCTACGCGCTTGCAGCTCGTCTCGCCCGCTGGCTGCTGATGTGCCACGATCGGGCTGAGGGTAATGACCTGTCGACGACCCACCGCTTCCTTTCGTTGATGCTCGGCGTTAACCGTACCGGCGTCAGCGAGGCGATGGCGGTTCTGGAACGGGCCGGGGTCATCGCAACGAAGCGTGGGACCATCACCATCAAGGACCGCGAGTACCTGCTTGCTCAAGCGGGCGCTTGCTACGGAATGCCGGAAGCCGATTACGATCGGCTTCTCGGGCCTACAACGTCGACCCCAACAGTCTGATCGACCTTTTCAAAGAGCTAGGTCGGGCTGCGTCAAGCGCTGCCGCAATCGACTAATCAAATGATGCAAGATACGCATACCGCACCCCCTTTCGCGCTCAGTAGTCGGCTTCGGCCTCTGGTTGTATGACAAGCAATTCGCCTCTATTTCGAGACCGCATGTCAGCATACGCTAGGCCAAGAGTGCTGCCTGAAGGCAAGATTATATTCCGGGGACGCGGTCAAGGGGGGCTTGACCGGCTTCAAACTGCTACGCAGGGCGTGCCCGCACTGCTCACAGCGGAATGACAGACGGGCGGCAGATATGGGCATCTGCCAGTGGTGCGCCTACGTGCCGTCGTTGCACGATGCGGAGCCCGCCGAGGCGGCCTGAAAAGCAAAAAGGTAACACGCCAAAGCACGCAACGATTTCGCAGTGCAGCACGTTCAGCTGGTATGCCAGGCGTGACCCCAAGAAGGTCAAGGTCGGCTCGACAGCTCTATCCTCGTTCCTCGCGCCCTCGGCTACCCGATCAGCGGCTGACTAGGAGTAACAGGGGAGTATGGGCGATCGGGTGTCAGCCGCTGATTGGCAAGGGCGTTACCTTAATGCCCCCGGTAATCGTATATTTTTGCCGGAACTCACTTGGCGGGCTCGACAAGGTCCATTCTGGAAGGGCCAGAGGACTGCTGTTCCGCTGGCGCCTGAGGATCTTTGCCAGGAGCGTAATTCGTAGCCGCAGAAGGAACAGGCCGGGTCTTGTTTTCCGCAGTCGAGTTACCACCAGGGTCGGCAGCATCCTTCGACGCTGACCCTTCCCGAGGCACCGGGGCTTGGCTCCAACCGTCCTGAGCGCTTCGATTCTTATCCCCCATTGCGTCGATACCCTTGATCTCACCGGGCTTTGTCTGGGCGGACGCTCCTGGCGCTAGCATCAGCACGGCGCAAACGGCCAAACCGGCTCTGCCAATGAATGAGAAGCGAAGCATAATAGAATACCGTTTTTATTGGACTATCTAGCCCAACAGCTCCAGCAAGCCAATGTTCCTGCGGCATATCAGAAGGCCGATTGCGATTTTTATAAACTTAGGATTGTGATGCTATTCGCCATAAATGAACGTTCTTATGGACAAATCACGGAACGGTTCGTCACCGCCGCGCTTGTTCTCTCGGCGAGTCCGGAGGGGTGCGATGAAGGTGTTTCAGGTCAGGCAGCGTGCGACCGGAGCCATCCTTTGGACCGGCTCGGCCACGGATGAGATCGCAGCCCTCGACGCGATGGCGCACGAGGCGGGGTACTATGATCACTCCGACATCCCGCAGACCGTTAGCAGCGGCGGATTGGCCGTCGAGGTGGTGATGATCTAAAGCCATCCCTGTGATCGCTCAGTCGATTTGGATACCCACTACCATCAGACTGTAGGGGCTGTCGTACCGATAGGGAGCGTCTCGACTATGATCGACCCAAAGCGGTCCGAGACCGATCCCGCTGAAACGCCGCCTGGCGAGCGATCCTGCGAAGATCTCCCCGCGCCCGGTAGGTCGCAGGGTTCATTGTCGCCCGGCGCTACGGAGCCCAGTGATATTGAGGCGCCGGGCAATGACGAAGGAGCTACGGGGCACGAGGCCTTCGATAAGGCGCGAGCTGAAACGCAGCAGCGGAAATGAACGCCCACCAAGCGCCGATTGGCCAGCTATGAAGCAGGCATCAACCATTTACGGCATCAGTTCTGACCACCCTACTGACCGCCTCGCATCGCTCTGCCAGGGTTGCTGCTAGCTTGCCGTACGGCTTCGCTAGCCGTTATCGACTGCTTCGCTGACTATCGCCCCTCCCAACCACGCGATCGCCGCCTCCAGCGACCTAAAGCCATGTGTCACGCTTTCAAAAGGAGGCGGTCGTTGATCCGAGGGAACGGCGTCGAGCAGCTCGGCCTGCCACTCGCTTACGCCGCCGCCCGCGGTGATGTTTCGAACGAGGCTACCGACGATTTTCCCATCGAGCGCAAGGTCATAACTACCGGGTGCAAGCCGGTGGAGGGTGTACGTCACCGTTGGTGTTCCTCAAACGCTTGCCGAGCAAAACCGTAGCTACCGCTGATAACGAGACGCTGCGGACCTTCGCCGTCAATAGCTCGTTGATCCTGCGGGCACAGGAGAGGTTGGGGGAAATTGTGAGCTGGCAGGGTATGAAAAGCGCACCTCGGGACGGGCAACGGTTCGTTGCTGGCCTATGGATCGAGAAGGCCCCCGCTCAATTCGAAATGCACATCATCCGCGCCGACATGCGTGGCAAGGGCGTCCACCCGGAAGATGACCGGGGGTGGTCATGGAACGACTACACACACTGGATGCCGCTGCCCATACCTGCCAGATCGGGCACTTCGGATCGTCCTGCGTTAGGCGGAAAGAGTGTAACCCCTCCCATGATGCATCGAGCTTACGGTGTTGGCTGAATATGAGCCCCGGGCCAGCGATCGCCTGGAACGCCGTCGATGATCGCAGCCTTGCCGGCCTCAGACTGGTTCACATAGATCCTGGTCCTCTTCGTCGAACACATGTTCGATCACGCTGTACGGCGGACCTGTGAACCATCCGATCGCTTCAGCCTCCTGTCGGGATACCAGCCGAGTCGTGACCGGCTTGCCAGGCTCTTTGCTGGCGATCGTCGCTTCATCCACCTGGATCGCGAGCACCGTGCGTGTGCCGATGTCGGTGCAGCGGTAGCGCCGGCCGGAACATGTGAACTCTGATCCAATCCTGAAATCTGACAGATTCATCGGCGTCTCCTTCGCCCTTGCATCTATCATGAAGCAGTTTTTGGCTTGCTCGCCACCCGAGGGAGGTGGTGTGACAGGACAAAATAGGGTACTTGTCGATGTGGCATCAGAAACATGGTTCAGGCGCTGTCGCGTGGTCGCGCGTCCGTGGTGGACAGGCTGATCGGCACAAAAACCGCCATTTCATTGTAGAAGCAAACTCGTCTTCACACCCCCGTGACGGCAGCGACACGGTTCAGTAACCAGATTACCACATGCCGATCATGGTGCAGCGGTAAACATCTCCGCTTCTGCAATGAACCGGAGCATGAGCATGGTACTCGCCGACCTCGATAAGCGTGCCGAGCTGACTGTCTGGCCGTCCGGCGCGCCGGCTCAGATTGCACGCGGGCAGGCGTTCTCCACACTGCGCGAAGCCCTTGTGGCTGCGGCCGAAAGCATCCAGGCGCGACGACGCGCAGCCCTGGATCATCACTGAGGACGGCGACATCCTATCGCCACGCTGGATCAGGGCAAACGCCGATCCGCACCGGCTACAGTAGGATGACAAAGCACAGGCCATAAGCCGATGCTGGCGGTTCCTGTTCCCCGCAGCACCGACCTTCACGCGATCACCCGGCCCGAGGCTTCACGGGTACGGTGCAGGGAACTGGCCCTCACCGGCCTGTCATCACGTGCTCTCTGTGCTGAGCTACCTGTCGACGTTCGCGACCGCCGCCGGCGCGCAAGCGTCGAGAGGCCTAGTGTGTAGCAGACCGTCAGCCACTTCGCAGCATGAGGCCCGGTCGTCGCTCAGCTTCAGCTCGCCACGTATCGAGCTCGGCTTGCACCTTGGCCAACTCCGCCTGCACCTTCTCAAGCCGAGCGTGCATCTCCCCAGCATCGACCGCGGTCTCGACCAGGTGTTCTTGTGCCTCAGCGAGCTGGGCTCGTAGCTCGGCGTTCTCTGTTGCGAGCGCCAGGATCAGGGTCGTAGGTTCACCACTCATGGCCATCGCTAACACCGGCTTGGCCATCCGTCTTCGGCTTTTGATGGAACGAAGGCTGGCGCCGTCGTAAACCCACCATCCGCTCGGTTAGACCTATCGATGGTACCGGCCTCGTAGGAACCGAGGGGCAGGAACACAGACGGTTGGGCCGGGTTCGCCATTCAATGGAAACCTACGTCCTCGTTGTCGCCGGGTTCGGTGCCCTGGTCCTACTGACGGCGTGGCTGCCGATGGTGCTAAGAGCGCTACCGCTCTCGCTGCCCATCTGCTGCGTCGGTGTCGGTGCCGTGCTGGCCTTCGTCCCGTTTCTCGCGGGGCTGACGCCACACCCGGGCGAGCACCTCAAGCTGGTCGAGCACGCCACCGAGGCGGTGGTCGTCATTTCCCTGATGGGTGCGGGCCTGAAGATCGACCGACTGATCGGCTGGGAGCGCTGGGCAACGACATGGCGGCTCCTCGGCTTTGCGATGCCACTCACCATCATCACCCTGGCCGCGCTCGCCTCCGCGCTCCTCGGGCTTGGGATTGCCTCCGCCTTGCTGATCGCTGCATCGCTCGCTCCAACAGACCCGGTGCTTGCCTCCGACGTCCAGGTCGGACATCCCTCGGAAGGCAAGGAGGACGAGATGCGCTTCGCCCTCACGTCCGAAGCTGGCCTCAACGATGGCCTCGCCTTCCCCTTCGTCAACCTCGCCATCGCCCTGACCAGCGGCGGCGTCGCCGGACTGTCCCTCTCGCATTGGATTGCCATCGACGTCCTCTGGAAGGTCGCCGTCGGGGCGATCCTAGGGGCTCTTGTCGGTCGGGGTCTTGGCTGGCTGACCTTCCACCTGCCCAACGTCTCGAAGCTGTCGCGCACCGGCGACGGGTTCGTGGCGCTTGGCGTCACCTGCCTCGCCTACGGCATCGTCCAGGCCGTGGACGGATACGGTTTCGTCGGGGTGTTCGCTGCGGCCCTGGCGCTGCGCTCCTCCAGCCGCGGGCACGACTACCATCGCAAGATGCACGATTACGCCGAGGAACTCGAACGCCTCCTGATGATGGTCCTGCTCGTCGGGTTCGGTTTCGCGCTTTCGGGCGGCGGCCTGCTCGCCGGGCTGACGTGGCCTGCTGCAGCATTCGTGGCGTTGGCCCTGCTCATCGTTCGCCCGCTATCGGGGTGGATCGGCTTGGCCGGATCGGGCCTGCCTACCGACGAGAAGGCGGTGATCGCCTTCTTCGGCATCCGCGGGCTCGGGACGGTGTACTACCTTGCCTACGCCTTCGGTCATGCGCCTTTCGAGGCGCCTGACCTGCTCTGGGCCACGGTTGGCCTCGCCGTGCTGGTGTCCATCGTCATGCACGGGATCACCGTCACACCAATTCTCCGCTTCCTCGACCATCGCAGCGGACGCGACACCGAGAGTGGCCAGCTTGAAATCCCCCTGGAGCCGCGGATCCTCTGATCGATAGGTCCTCACGCCTTCGTTCGAGCAAGGCGGGTGTCGAGCAGGTTCCGGAGTGCGGCATTAGTGGGCCGCTGTGTCTCATCGACCAGCACGAACAAGGCTTCAGCGGTAACCACGGCATGCGGTGGCGGATTGCTGTGAGGCTGTCCCTGAGCATCGGCGTACCCGACCGGTGTCCCGTAGTTCGCTTCGAGCACGGTCGAGACCACGTCGGACCATGCCATCCCTTGCAGCGTGACGTCGAAGCGCAGGCACTCGTCGCCCTCGCTGGAGAACAGGCGTTCGACGATCCACTCCGTCCCCGGTGCAACGATGGCGCGGACGATCATCTCCGGGTAGCCGCGTAGCGGCCGGACGATGGCGGAGGCACCCGCTCGCTTCAGTCGATCACGGTTCAGATCGTCCACGCATTCGGCGACGATCCGCGCCGTAATCCCCCGCTCGCGCAGGCGATGAATGATATCGAAGGTACGACTGTCCGAAAGCCGGTCGCCTTCCTGCTCGGCCAGGATGACCAACACCTGTGCATGATCGACGCCCGCGGCCTCCAGCGCGGCAGGATCGTCGAAGCGTCCCTTGAGCTGGACGATGCGCGGGTCGTCTTCGAGGTCCGGCGGCAGACCGTCGGGGAAGGCCTCGGTCAGGATCAGCGAGGATACGTTGGCAAAATTGGCGTGCGAGCGATGCAGCTGGTTGAGGAGACGGCGTAGGTAGTCGCCGGGCTCGTCGGCGGGCGCATTCACGAAGACGATGTGGTCGCGCATATCCCACCTCCACTCGCCTCGGCGCTTGCGCTCGCGCCGCAGGATCCTGAACTCGAAGAAGGCACCGCCTGCCTGGGTGAGCAGGAAGATGCCCGAGAGGTAGATCAGCACGATGGTGGAGGCACGCCCGGCCAAAGTTTTGGCAGACAGATCACCATAGCCGGTGGTGGTGATGGTGGTGAAGGTCAGCCATACCGCCTCACCGAGATCAAGACCCTCGAAGGCTACCATCGCCGCAGCGTGCAGGCCGATGAGGATCAGCAAACCGACGAGTGCGAAGCGGATCCGGTTGCGCAGGTCCCGTACGACGCTGCGGCGGAACCGCAGAGGGCTGGTCTGAGACCGAAGCTGACGCGCCATCAGATTGGCTACCTTCGATCTCGCACCAACAGTCCGATCTCAACCCGTTGTTCGCCAAATCGACCGCCGCGAGTTGGCTTCGGATAGCTCATGCTCGGCAACGTCCTTGTTGCATGCCCGGTGAGGCTATGACAGCAATGTCACCCTCTACCATTCGACAGCCCTTATGCGGCCTCCAACCCTCTGAATTCACAGGGTAGGAAACAGGAGTATTCGTGCCGCTCACGGATTTACGCCCTCCCTCTTTAGAGGAAGAGGGTAGCGTTTCGTTACCCCCTTTGCGGGCGAGCCGTAGCCAAGCGGTCCATTCCCGCGACACGATGCAAACGATGTTGATGTCGTTGCGGAAGCGGGCGAGGCGTCGTTCCTCAACGGTCACGAAGCCGAGCACCATGGCTTGTCAGATCGCGTTGCGGACGGTCGCACGGCTCACACCCGCTAATGCGGCTAGGTGATCCAGGGCTAGACGGCAGTCCCCCCGCTTCACGACCTCCACCGTGATAACAGCCAGCACCGCCTGCTCCGCCAGGGTAAACTAAGCAGCGATAGCCGGTGGAAGCCTCCCAGAGGCTGCCCAGCGGCGACGGCGGGCCATCGAGGCATCCGTTGCGCGGTCGGGAGCCTACGGCCTTCCTGGGGGTATCTGTGGAACGCTGGTGCAACTCCGTGGGACGCTCGGTCAATTGCCGGGCTTCGATTAGCCCGGACAACGCCTCAGCCTCAGCCTCCGACAGGTGTCCCTCTCCGAACGCTTTCCACAGCGCGGATGCGACGGCCGGCAACGCGGCGCGCGGAGCTGTCTCCGCCTGTCGGCGGATCTCATAGGTATAGTTCATGGTTCACGGTCCCTCACGGGCCGCGGCAGGGTCCAGGCAAAGCCTTCCCGTTGACGGAAACACGTTCCGTCTTGACGCCCGAGGGAGGTCATGGCTTGTGGGGGGTATTCACTCCAGCCTCACCAGGCCCCAAGTATTCAGCAGCCTCTTCCTTGCCGGGAAGGGGCTGTTGGCTTTTCAGGGTCTATCTCGCGGCGATCTCTCCTAATGCCGGTTCACGACTCGCCACAGGGCGCGCCATAGCCGGACTTGGCATGTCGGCCGGCAGGCACGGTTAAGTCAACGTCGGGAATGTCAGACGGCGGGGTTGTAGTCCCTGACGCGATGCGCTTCCCGCGCCACCATGATCCGATCCGAACTGGTCCAGCGCCTCGCCGACGCGAACCTGCAACTCTACGCGAGGGATTGCGAGAAGGTGGTCGATGCCATCCTAGGCCGGATCGCGGACGCCATCGCGGCCGGCGATCGTGTCGAGCTGCGCGGGTTCGGGGCCTTCAGCATCGTGGAGGCGCGAGCGCGAATAGGGCGCACTCCGCGGTCCGGGGCCCCCGTTGCCGTCGAGGCCAAGGCCAAGTTGTGCTTCAAGGCCGGCAAGGACATGCGGGACCGGTTGAACCCGGCAGTGTCTACGTGATGCATAGGTCGGTGATTCGCAAATTGAGGCTGAACCAACCTGGGGTGGCGCGATTGATGGGGGCATGGGACCCATCGTCGTTATCGCTGCCTCCGCTGGGGGCCTTACCCCAATCAAACAGATCGTGGCCGCGCTACCGGCATCCTGCTCGGCATCGGTTTTCATCGTCTGGCACACCGGCAACCGTCCCAGCATCCTGCCGGAAATCTTGAACATGACGAGCCACCTGCCCATCGGACACGGGGAGGATGGCGAGCTTATCCAGGCTGGCCGCGTCTACGTCGCCCCTCCCGACAAGCACATGCGGTTGGGCTTTGGTTCGATCTGGCTGGATCAGGGGAGCAAGGTGAACTTCACCCGTCCAGCCGCCGATCCCTTGTTCATCTCAGCCGCCGAGGACTACAGCGAGCGCGTCATCGGTATCGTGCTCAGCGGCTACAACGGCGACGGGGCGGATGGTCTCGCCAGGGTTAAGGCTCGCGGTGGTTTGGCTCTCGTCCAGAAGCCCCAGGAGGCCGAGCAGCCCTCGATGCCCTGGGCAGCGCTCATGGCTGATCATCCTGACGCCAGCCTGCCGGTCGCAGAGATCGCCGCTCGCGTGGCGGCGTTGGCGCAGGGATGAAGCAGCGCAACTGCTTCAATGATCCGCCGCCTTATAGGCTCCCGCAATTAGGTAATTCGCTCAATGGGCGGTAGCCCATAGTGCATCGGTGGCTGGCAGTCCCAGGCGCTACCGACAGAGAGCCAGCAAGCTCCCGCCTCGTCCAAAGGCGGCTTCATGGCGGATCTCTCGAACGGCCCCGGCAATCTTGCCGAGATGAACTTGCCACCCTGTTTTCGCGCATTCTTAATCGACGCGGCAGGAAACATCGCCCGGCTCGTCAGTCTGGTGGCGAACGACGACCTAGAGGCTTCAGACTTGGCTCAGGCAATGGCCGCTGGTCATGCGGTCGATCTCTGGGATGGTGTCCGCTTCATCGGCCATATCGATATGCTCTCAGACGCATATTAGCTCATAGGCATCTCTGATTGGCCGTGAGCGGGCGATCCTTGTGCTACCCTCCGCGGATGAAGGCCAAGAGCGTCACGCCCTGGTTCGTCGCCGTTGGTGCTTCAGGCGCCGAGGGCCTTTCCGACATCAAGGCCCTACTCCAGACGTTGCTGCCTTCCCTGGCGGCTGTTGTCCTGATCGTCCTCCATAGGCCGTGGGACCGGCTCAGCCATCTCCGCGAGGTGCTGGCGCGCGGATCGAACCTGCCGATCGTCATTGCGGCGCAGGGCGAGCGCTTCGAGCCGGGGGTGGCCTATATCGGCGAACCGGCCGATCATCTCACACTCGCGGCCAGGAGCTTCGGCGAGATCGTAGACGATCCGCATCGCCTGCACGGCAACCGCACGGTGGACCTGCTCTTCTGTTCGGTCGCTGCACATGGCGGGCACAGGATGATCGGCGTGATCCTATCCGGCTCCCTGGATGACGGCTCACGCGGTCTCGCCGCCATCCACGCCGCGGGTGGCTTGACGATGGTGTTGACGCCGAACGACCAGCCGGGACCCGGCATGCCGGAGAACGCGATCGCTTACGACGGTCCAATCGACGTGATCGGCAGCCTCCACGACATCGCAGCTGCCATCGAGAAAGCGGTCCGACACGAATGACTGTAGGAGCAGGCCCGTCCCCCGATCTGATCACGGGGCGACGGGTGCTTCGTCCATCTCACCAGCGAACCGGTCCTGAGCCCGGCTTGCGAGCACCGTGCCTGCCGTCGGTTATCCTGGGTTTCTCACGCCGCGGCCAGCCATTGCATAAGGTTCGCCGCCGCGCTCCGGCTCAGACCGAACCGCCCCTGCAACACGTTCACGATCTGCGGGCGGCTGACGCCAACCTGCCTCGCCAACGCCCCCTGGGTCATAGTCCGAACGCGCAACGCCTCTCGGACGGCTCGGGCAAGCTCGGGTGGTAGGGGACCGCCTTCGTAGGCAATGAGGGGCGCCCCAACCTGTCGCCACTCGCCCAGCCCGTCGAGCATGTCGCGTTGCTCGGAAACTCCGGCCATCGGTAGCGGCAGCGGGACGGCTCGACCGGGCGGGACCGCCCTCGTCCTGGCTCCGGGCGTAGGCCCGTCAGCGCCGACGCTGTGTCTCGGGCGGGCGGTTCTCGCTGGACCCGGAAGCGGTCGGATCTCTTGGTGCACTGGTCCGTGGCAGCTATACGGTACTTCGTACCGGCTGAACACGAATTAGTGCCACGACCGATTTTAAGCTCCGCTTGACGGTTTCGGTAGAACTTCCGGCGGCTGATACTGAGGGCCTCCCAAGGTTTTGTCTGAGCGTCGGACTGCTCACGGGCGGTCGCGCCAGCCGCTTGTCTACGGGCCTTCTTGGCGGCGGTCTTCTGCGCTCGCTGGTAGGCCGCGAACGTTTTGGCCGTCATTCCTCGCGGCCGGGCCTTCGTGATCCCTAGCGCCTCGCGTTCGGCCTTGGTGAGGTGCAACTGGTCGCCGAGATCCTGTGGCCCCCAATAGAGCCGACCCCGCGCATTGCGCTCTCGGGCCTCGTCCAGGCCGAACCAGATTTTTGCCTCAGTGAGACGCGGCGTCGCCACGCGCACCCATGACCGACGCCACGGGGCCTCCGTACAGCCTCGCGGATGCCTGCGTCGAGCAGGTCCGTCGTCGGCAGGCTTGGGATGCAACCCCCGGCGGCCTCAGCGAGGAGGAGGGGGGACGCCGAGCAGGATCGCCTCGATGCCACGTTCGAACGGGCGATCCATGAGCCGTCCGCCGGGCTCCGCGACCTTGCCGGCAACGCTTGTCTCTCGCTCGAAGATCTCGACAGGTTCTATCCCGCCAAGAGCCACGCTACCTCCGACTTCCGGCTCCTGCGCGTCATCCTGCGGGAGGCGATCACGATGGGCGGGCTGGTTTATCCGGGGGCGCTCCCGGAGCAGAATGCTGCGCCGAACGCTGTCGAGCACAGGGAGGGCGCGGACGCGAAGGATATGCCGGCAACCATCGAAAGCTCCGCGGCCGAGGAGTTCGAAGCCTACACCCTCGAAGAGCCGGTCCAGTCCCCACGCTAATGGTCGGAGGCGTTCGGCGAGCACGCCTTAGCGATGCACGTCGGCGACCACATGCTGCGGATGTCGAAGGCCGAGGCGGTCTTCTTCATTGAGGAGATCGCGGAGAAAGACGGCGACGCGCCGGCCGTGCTTCTTAGTGCGGTCGACATAGCAAGAACGAGCTTCGAGGGGTGGGTAAATCTGCTCGGCGTCATGACCAGCCGCTTCCTGGTCGCCGCCTCCACGGCGGCTCTCGCCGGCCGGGCAACCTCTGCGAACTCCGCGGAGACCTGACCGATGGGTGATGTCCTGACCTTCCGGCCGCGCACCCCTTAGGCGCAAACCCCGCCGGCCCCCTCGCCGGCCGAGACCCGGCGCATGATCGAGGAAGCGGCGCAGACCGCCTTGGACACCGCGGATAGCTTGCTCGCCATCCTCGACCGTATGGATGGGGATGCGGATGCCGAGGATGGCGACGACGCGGAGTCCTCGCTTGCGGCTCCCGGGAACCACCACGGTAGTCAGGTCGTATGCCTGCGTCGAAACGACAAGGACCGGGAGACCGAGGCGCTGGAGACCGGGTTGCCGGTCGTGATCGTCAGCCCGGTTCCGCGGTTTCGCCCCGTAGACCTCGCGCCCGAGCTGATGGCCTGGGGCGGGCATGGCAACGTCGTGGCAGCGGCCGGCGCAATGCTTCTCGACATGGTGGCGGAAGGTGGGCGCTGATGCCTACTGCCCTCACTCTCAATGCAGCAGACACCACAAAGCGGAGAGGCGCCTCGGCCTACATGCCCAAGCTCACAGCGGGTTCACAGGTAGGCATGCGGCATTTCTGACCGAGCCTATCAATTGAGCGTATGCGTCTTGAGCCACTTGATAAGCTTCTCTCCGGTTCATCCCGTGGACCAATCCCAAGGACTCTGGCGCGCCCTAACCCGGCGCGCCTTTTTCGTTGTAAGTATCTGAAAACAATCAAATTTAGGCGAAAGCCATTAAGATTTCTTTAACCTCTTATCCGAGCAGCCGACGCGGTCCCTCGCGCGCTCTCGAGGGTGGAGAGACGTGATGTTGAATAAATCAGAGTCCGTCCGATAAGTCATGACGCTCGGCCGAGCCTTCGGACGAGGATCATGACGGCGGCGGCGTAGAGGAAGGCTTGGGCCGAGGCGAGGGTCGCCTCCGGGTCTTTCCAAAGGCGGCGGTTGCGGCTGATCCAGCCGAAGAAGCGTTCGACCACCCATCGGCGCGGGTGCACGGCAAAGCCGACC
>NZ_JAKSYQ010000298.1:0-8505 GCF_022829665.1 Methylobacterium sp. E-041
TGTGAACTCAACGACCACGTTGAGCATCCGGATCTTGCGCCCGTCATGCGTGCGCGCCTCGACAAAGTCATACGACCACACGTGATTGCGGTGTTCCGGGCGAAGACGGACGCAGGAGCCGTCGTTGTCCCAGATCCGCCCCCGCTTGGGCTGCTTAGCTGGGACCTCCAGACCCTCACGCCGCCAAATGCCCTCATCCTGAGCCTGCCGAAGGATCGAAGCGCTTGTCGTTGACCAACCATCCGGCCGCCTTCAGCAATGCGCTGATCTTGCGGTAGCCATAGCGTCCATACTTCTCAGCTAACGCCACGAGATCGGCCGTCAGCGCCTCTTCGTCGTCGCAGCCCCGCGGCACTTTGCGCTGTGTCGATCCTTCGACAGGCTCAGGATGAGGGATGCTGTCCGAGCGCCCGACGGGCGCGGCGCTAAGAGACGGTCATCGTCTGCATGATGTGCTCGACGCAAGCGCATCGGCGCGCGGGGCTCGAGACGTCTTCCCCGGGACGTCTCCTACAGGATCAGCTTGTCGAGGGTGAGATCGGCAATTGCCTTTCGAAGCTAAGCATTCTCGGTCTCAAGACTCTTCATCCGTCGAACTTGATCCAACTTCAGGCCACCAAACTTACGTCGCCACCGGTAGTATGTTACCGAACTCACACCGAGCGCGCGGGTGGCATCGGCCACGCTCTGGCTCTGTGAGATCAGCACGTCTGTCTGACGTAGCTTCGCAACGATCTCCTCAGGCTTCAGGTGCTTTGCCATCTCGTCCGTCCTCCAGGCTTGAAAGCCATACCAAAGGGCGGACCACTTCAATGGGGGCTGACCAGATCAACCGCTACTCGGGCTTGACCGAATCGGTACGGATGGCGCCAGTACCTATCCACCGGCCATCGCTGAGAGCCGCAAGGAGGGCCTGCTGCCTCGCATGCCAGCCCACTACATCACCAAGCATCTGCAGCCGGGCATCAAGAGCGGTTACTTCCGGGCCGAGAAGAATATGCCGCGGATCGGCGGCTGCAAGTCCTTCCGCACGCCTTGGCGCATCATTCAGGGCTTCGAAGACATGCTCTAGCTGCGCAAAGGTTTCGGCTTCGCCGGCGCGTGGACCGTGCGCGAGCAAAGCCAGCTGCTCGGGGTTGCTTCGGACTTGAGGCGATTAACAAAATCAAAAAAAGAGGTGGATCCGGCCTCTGCTGCAGCCTACGTCGCGGTTTGCGGCGAGCCCGCCGGGGGCGGCCCGCGCCCGAGGTAGGATGAGCGACAACACGGCCATCCTTGACTTGGCGCTCGCGACCGCGAACGCAGCCCTCGCCGAGGCACAGGAACTGCTGATTGAGATCGACGTGGACGCTGGCGAGATTCACTTTAACACACAGGGCATGTAAACTATGAAGGTAGTTCACGACCTGATCAGGCCGGTTGTCGGCATGGGCTCGCTCGCGGGGCAGTTCCAGTAGCAAGCCGCGGCCTTAAATAATGTATCGGCTTTAATTCTCCAGAATATCTGGCCGCGGCGGACGAATGGGGCGACCAATACCAAGTTTGCGAAGCGGCGAAGTAAGACGCCAACTCAGCGAAGCTGCAGTTGCATCATGATACGCGACCGACCAATTAAGAAGGCTAACGTAGCCGTTCCGCCAATGGTGCTCTTGGCGTCTTGCTGCGATGGCGGTGCCGAGCGCAATGTCTCGTTCTGTTGTCAATTCCTGCGCTATGCGGTCATGCACGGCGGTAAGCGTGATACGATCCGCGTTCCAGAGAGTTGATGTCGCATTGTGCTGGGCGTTTGCCGCGTCACGCTCTTGCCGGACGGTTTCTGCTGCCGCGATTTCCACGTCAAGAGCAGCCTGAAGTACGGTAGCGTGGTGAATAAATTCCGCCTCCCGAGCCTTAGCCGTTTCGATTTGCATGAATGCCGCATCACGCTCTCGCCGAACGTTATCTGCGGCTGCGATTTCCGCGTCGAGAACAGCCTGAAGTTCGGCAATGTGGTCGACAAGTTTCACCTCCCGAGCCTTAGCCGTTTCGATTTGCATGAATGCCGCATCACGCTCTTGCCGAACGTTATCTGCGGCTGCGACTTCCGCGTCAAGAGCAGCCTGAAGTTCGGCAATGTGGTCGACAAGTTCCGCCTCCCGAGCTTTAGCCGTTTCGATTTGCATGAATGCCGCATCACGCTCTTGCCGAACGTTATTTGCGGCTGCGACTTCCGCGTCGAGAGCAGCCCGAAGTCCGGCAGCGTGGCGGACAAGTTCCGCCTCCCGGGCATGAAGCGCTTGCTCACGGGCGTTAGCCTCATCGGCTTCCGCAGCTCGCTTTCCCTCGACTGTGTTGAATAGCCTCTCAAATGGTAAGGTCTGTTGAAATCCGAGAAATTGATCGACAAAGTGTCCAATTCGCGTTTGTGTGTTAACATCTGGGTCCGCTTGGCGTAACATATCATACAAGTATCGGATCGCTGGTTGCCGTGCGGAGGAGGACAGTGTGGTTTCGTGGCGAGGATTTCGAGCAACAAGTGTATTGACGGCGGACGCAGCACTACGTCGGTCGATAGTTACGAAATCCGACAGAAAATCGGCGAGCCGATTAAACGTAGTCTCCTGATCCGAGAACCAATCATCGTAGGCAATGGTACAGACTTCACCGCAGAGGTGTCGCCAAGCTTCCGCATTGTATAAGGCCCAACGATACTCACCACATTTCGGATCAAGGCCATCGCGAGTGTGCAGCGACCGCGCGACTTGCGACGGGCTTCGGACACAGAAGACGAACCGCGGATCAAGGTTCAGACTACGAAAGATTTGTGTCCAGATCGGAAGGAGGCGGCAAATACGCGGGTCTTTGAAGCCGAAGGGCTGTCGCAGCCGCATCCGGGTGCGCAAAAAGTCCTCGATCTCGCAGCGGATCGCGCGAACCTCAGGTTCCGCCCACCAGCCGCTCGGCAAGGGAAAGTCGTGCATCGGCGAAAAATAGTCACGGTCGAGAAGTTGAAGAATTCTGTCGTGAAATCCGACTATCTCCCACCGCTCCCAATGACCACTTGTGTTAGTTTCATGGCGTGAAACCTCATCTGCCATATCAAGACCGAGCAGACTTAAAACATTAGAGCACAGAGATGTCCCGCTTCGATGCATTCCGATGACAATGACGATCGGAGTCGCTTTTGTTTTATCTGTACCCCTTGTACCGATCGGCATTTCTGCAATCCCGTGTATGGCTATTCTTTGCATTACCTTCGAATCTTCGCTGAGATCTGGCGCATGATTGCTTAGGGTCTAGTTGCTGAAGCGTGGTCTACGTGACGACGCGAGCCAGCGAGCAGCGTCGATCCGACCAATGCCACTTAGAGCTCTTTCCCACAGTCCGTTCAATAAGTGGGCCTGTCGCAAACGTGATAACGCTGACATTTACCCCGCGTTGGCTATATGATCCATGTAGCGCCTTCCGTTCTGGGAGCCGCCCATGATTCTGTCCGCGATCGCCGCCAAGCTGAAGCGGCGCGCCAAGGGCAACTCTAAGGGGCGGCACTATGAGGCGGCGCTCATCGTCCAGGCTGTCTCCTGGTATAACCCTACGCGGCTGGAATTCCGGCTCGAGGTTTTCCAATGAGGTGGAAGCGGTCTGTGATGAGGCTTGCGAGGGCGGCCTCGTGGCCGTTAAGGCGCTCGAAGAAGGCATCGAACGCCTGTTTCAGGAGGGCGAGCTTGGCGTAAGCCCTGTTAACAGGAATTTGCGCTTCATGAAAAGCAAGAGGCGTTCGATCAGGTTGAGGGGGATTGCCCAGTTTCTGTGGACGATTCAGGTGGCTTGGTTGAGTAGCATCTCAGGTGACGAATCTGATTGGATCTCCTGCTCGTAGACGACGGGCGAGCGGTATCCGAGCGCCGAGTGCCGGCGTAGCAGGTTATAAAGGGCATCGATATAGCTGAAGCAATCTATCCGTGCCTGCGCCTGCGAGCGGAAGCGACGGCGGGCAAGCAGCTCATATTCGAGGGTCGAGAAGAAGCTTTCGGCCATGGCGTTGTCGTAGGCAGTGCCGACCGAACTCATCGAGGGTCGCACGCCCGCCTCCTGGCAGCGACTAGCGAGCGCCAGCGACGTGTATTGCGATCCCTGGTCCGAGTGTGGATCACGTCGCGATGCCTGCGCTAGGTAACGGCCATCGCCAGGGCGTCTAGGACAAGCCTTAACCGCAGGTGGTTGGCCATGGCCAACCCGACGATTCGGCGGCTGAAAGCGTCGAGCACGACGGCGAGGTAGAGGAAGCCCGCAGCAGTCGGCACGTAGGTGAATCTGCTACCGAGAGCCGATTCGGGGTAGCGGCGGCAAAGTTGCGGTCGACCAAATCTGGAGCTGGGCGCGCCTCTCGATCACGCGGCGTCATGACGGGGCCACTGCGCCGATGGCAGGCTCCGACGAGATTAGCATCGCGCATCAGCCGGGCGATGCGTTTGCCGGAGTGCCGCTCGCGCAGGTCGGCGTGGATGCGTGGGGCGCCATAGGTCTCGTGCGAGCCAAGATGGACGGTGCGGATGTGTTTCGGCGTGCAACTTTGACCTCGTAAGGCGGGGGATCGACGTCCAATTCTGACTCCCAAACCACGTTCTCGCAGACTGCTCTCCGGTACGGCCGGAAGGGTGGCGTAGGGGGATGAAGAACGTGGACACGATTGCGCGCATCTGGCGCAAGTTCTTCACCCGCGGCCGCGCGATCAATGACATCGTCCGCGACCTGCACGTCTCTCGCAACACGGTCCGGAAGGTCATTCGGTCGGGGGCCACCGCCTTCGCCTACAAGCGCGAAGTGCAGCCGTCGTCCAAGCTCGGGCCTTGGCGCGACGATCTCGATCGGATGCTGGCCACCAACGCCGGTAAGTCCGCCCGCGAGCGGCTGACGCTGATCCGGATCTACGAGGTTCTGCGCGGGGTCGGTGACGATGCAGTTCGGCGCTATGCCAATACCTGGAAGCGTGAGCGCACCTCGGTCACGGCTCAGGCCTTCATGCTGCTCATCTTCGCCCCGGGCGAGGCCTACCAGTTCGATTGGAGCCACGAGATCGTGCTGATCGGCGGCACGACCACGACGATTAAGGTCGCCCACGTCCGCCACTGTCACTCGCGCATGCTGTTCCTGCGGGCCTATCCGCGCGAGAGCGAGGAGATGGTGTTCGACGCTCACGATTGGGCGTTCGCGTTCTTCTAAGGCACCTACCAGCGCGGCATCTACGACAACATGAAACCGCGGTGGAGACGATCTTCGTCGGGCGCGAGCGCGCCTACAGCCGTCGCTTCCTGCAGATGTGCTCGCCCTACCTCGTCGATCCGGTCGCCTGCACGCCGGCCTCGGGCTGGGAGAAGGGGCAGCTCTAGAACTAGGTCGGGCTGGTGCGCGAGCGCTTCTTCACCCCGCGTGTCTGCGTGAAGAGCTACGAGGAGCTGATTGCGCTCCTGCTCGATGGGGTGATCGCCTACGCGAAGGCCCATCCCCACTCTGAGGAGCGCGAGCGTACCGTCTGGGAGCGGTTCGAGGCCGAGCAGGCTGCCCTCACCCCTATGCCGGCCACTTTGACGGCTTCCATGCCATCACCGCTTCGGTGTCCACGATCTGCCGCGTGCACTTTGACAACAACCGCTACTCGGCCATGGCCCCCGCCATCGGCCGGCCGGTCGAGGTGCGGGCCTACGCCGAGCGCGTCGAGATCCGGCAGGACGGGCGTGTCGTCGCCGAGCATGAACGCGCCTTCCGGCGGGATCAGACCGTGTTCGATCCCTAGCACTATGTCTCCAGTTTGGCCCGCAAGCCCGGCGCGCTCCGGAACGGCGCACCGTTCAAGGACCGGGTCCTACCTCCCGCCCTTGACCGGGTCCGGCGCAAGCTCGCCGGCAGTGCCGGTGGTGAGCGGCAGATGGTGGAGATCCTCACCGCCGTGCTCGCCGACGGGTTGCCGGCCGTGGAGGCAGCCTGTGCCGAGGCCCTGCGCTAGGGCGTGCATTCGGCCGACGTCGTCCTCAACATCCTCGCCCGGCAGCGCGAGCCGACCCCGCCCGTCACCATCCTGACCCCCGAGAGCCTGCGGCTGCGCCACGAGCTGTTCGCGGATTGCACCCGCTACGACAGCTTGAGGAGCCCCCCTGATGGAACGCAAGAACATCCTCGCCATCATGGGCGAGTTGAAGCTCTTCGGGATGAAGGCGGCCTACGACGACACTATCAAGGTCGCGCTCAAGCGCACCCATGAGCCGCAGCAGATCGTCGGCGACCTGCTCCAGGCCGAGATCTCCGAGAAGCAGGCACGCTCGATCCGCTACCAGATGACGATCGCCAAGCTGCCCCTGGCCAAGGACATCGCCGAGTTCGCCTTCGACGGCACCCCGATCAACGAGGGCTTGGTGCGCAACTCTCCGGCAGCGAGTTCCTGGCTCATCAGCGCAAAGTCGTGCTCGTCGGCCGTACCGGCACCGGCAGGACCCACCTGGCCATCGCTATCGCGCGAGTCTGCATCCGAGACGGGGCGCGGGCCCATTCTACAACGTCGTCGACCTCATCAACCGGCTCGAAGCCGAGGCACACGCCGGCCGCCAGGGTCGCATCGCCGATCATCTTGCCCGGCTCGACCTCGTGGTGCTCGATGAACTCGGCTGCCTGCCGTTCGAGCAGTCGGGCGGCCAGCTCCTGTTCCACCCGATCGAGCGAAGCTCTACCAGACCACCTCGATCGTAGTTACCACCAACCTCGACTTCGGAGAATGGCCCAGCGTGTTCGCCGGCGACGCCAAGATGACCACGGCGCTGCTCGACCTGCTCACCCACCATTGCGAAATCGTCGAGACCGGCAACGAGAGCTGGCGCTTCAAGAACCGCGCCTGAGGTCGGCGCACACGTCCCGCCTGCTGAACCCCTGATTAGCCCGGCTGCGCCACCCCGACCCGCTTCGCCGGGCTGATCAGGGTAGTCCCGCTATACCCATCCGGGGGTCAAAGTTCGACGCCGATCCAGGGTCTATGCTCAGGGCTTTTTGACACGGCGGGCAGGTCGCCGATTCCAAGGCCGGCGCCTGCTGCTCGAACGCCTGCCCGCCTGCTGCATCCTGCTGGCCGACAAGGGCTACGACAGCGACGCCATCCGCCGGCAGATCGAGGCCACGGGGGCCGCACCCAACATCCCACCCAAGGTCAATCGCCTCTGGAAACCGTGCTTTCGCCCGTGTTCTATCAGGGACGCGACGCCATCGAGTGCATGTTAGGCTTATCGGCCCCCACGAGGTGGTCGGAGGGTAAAGTGAGTGCACGGTGGGCCTGGAGTTGACCCCGTTTGCGGTCCACGGCCTATGCAAGTTTTCGGGCTGTGACAGCTTGGTTGGCGAAGGCTCGGGGCGTCAAGCCGCCCAGGGCCGTATGGGGGCGATCTTCGTTGTAGTGGCACCTCCAGTCCTCGATGCGCTCGCGGGCATCGGCCAGCGACAGGAACCACGAGGCGTTCAGACATTCCGCCCGTAGGCGGCCGTTGAACGACTCGATGTAGGCGTTGCCTGTCAGTTTGCCCGGTCGTGAGAAGTCGATCTCGACCCCATTCAGGTACGCCCACTGGTCGAGCATGCGCCCAGCGAACTCCGGTCCATTGTCCACCCGTAGGCTCTTTGGACGACCGCGGAGCTTCACCAGTGCGTCCAGGGCCTCGGTCACCTGGAAGGCGCGGAAGTTGGCTCTCGGTGTGAGCGAGAGCGCCTCTCGCGTATGGCAATCGACGACCGTTAAGATCCGGAACGGACGTCCGTCGAAGATGCGATCAGACATAAAGTTCATGGCCCAGACCTCGTTGGGTCCGCCGATCGCCGGCCGGCCTTGCCGGTAGCGCCAAGCCCGTTTGCGTTTGGGCAGCTTGGGCCGGATCGACAGTCCCTCGTCGCGATAGATCCGGTAGGTGCGCTTGTGGTTCACCTCCCAGCCCTCCCGTCGCAGTAGGATATGCAGCCGTCGGTAGCCGTAGCGCACCCGCGCGGCAGCGAGTTCCTTCAGCCGCATCCGCAGCGCAACCTGCGGGTCAGAGCACTTCCTGTAACGCTGGGACGAGCGGCCAAAACCGGTGGCCTGGCAGGCCCGACGCTCGCTGATGCCGTAGGCCACCTGCAGGTGGCCGGCGACTTCACGGCGAGCGCTGGGCCTTACCACTTTCGCTTCAGGACATCCTGCAACATCGAGCGGTCCAGCGTCAGGTCGGCCACCAATCGTTTGAGCTTGCTGTTCTCGTCCTCCAGCTGCTTCAGCCGCCGGATCTCCGGCACGCCCATGCCGACGAACTGCTTCTTCCAGCGGTAGAACGTCGGCTCGGAGACGCCCATCTTCCGGCAGACCTCGTCCACCGAGGCGCCGTTCTCCGCCTGCCGAAGGGCAAAGGCGATCTGTTCATTCGTAAAGCGCTTGCGAGGCATGGCATCCACCCTCCTTCAGGGTTCAGGATGCCCGAAAACCTTGCGCTCAGCGCGGACCAGTTTGCTGGGCCAGGGTCA
>NZ_JAKSYQ010000143.1:0-60479 GCF_022829665.1 Methylobacterium sp. E-041
AAGATCTCGATCGACTACGCGGTGATGGAGCGCACGACGCGCGCCGGCGTGCTGCCGGTGTCGTTCCCGTGGTCGGACGTCGGCACCTGGGACGCGGTCTGGCAGGTGCTGCCGCAGGACGCCGCCGGCAACGCGGTGCGCGGCCGGGTCGAGCTCCTGGGCACGCGCAACAGCCTGGTGCACAGCGAGGGCGAGGGGCTGACCACGGTGGTCGGCCTCGACGACGTGGTGGTGGTGGCGACCCCCGATGCGGTGCTGGTCGCCTCGAAGTCGCAGTCCGGCCGGGTGAAGGATCTGGTCGGGGTGCTGCGTTCGCGGGCCCATCCGGAGGCGGACGCGCACCGGCGGATGTACCGGCCCTGGGGCTGGTACCAGCGCGTCGACATCGGCGAGCGCTTCCAGGTCAAGCGCATCATGGTGACGCCGGGCGGGCGCCTGTCGCTGCAGAAGCACCATCACCGCGCCGAGCACTGGGTGGTGGTGAAGGGCACGGCGGAGGTGACGCTGGGCGAGCGCCTGGTCCTCGTGCACGAGAACGAGGCGGTGTACCTGCCGATCGGCTCGCTGCACCGCCTGACCAATCCCGGCAGGATCCCGCTCGAGCTGATCGAGGTCCAGGTCGGCTCCTATACCGGCGAGGACGACATCATCCGCGTCGAGGACGTCTACGGGCGGTGACGCGCCGGCGCGCCCGGCAGATGCATCCGATCCTCTGAACGACCCGGCCGCCGTCGGCGCGGAAATTGCCGGCGCTCAGTTGCGCAGCATCGCGATCCAGGACGAGACCGGGTCGACGACGTAGGCGGCGACCGAGGCCGCCCAGGCGCGGGCACGGGCCGGGAGCGAGCGGGCATCGCGTCCGGCCTCGACGTCGCGGGCGGCCATCAGCGCCGCGACGACGGCGTCCTCGCGCTCCTTGCATTCGTCGAGGGCGTTGCGCTGCGAGCCGGCGCGCCCCTGGGCCGGCGGCTGGTGCGCATAGGCTTCCCGCACGCAGTCGCGCCACGCCTGCTCCAGCGCCGCCGGGTCGGCCGCCCGCGGCGCCTGCGCAGCCGCGCAGGGCAGGGCGTTCAGGGACAGGAGGACAGCGAGGACGGGCATCCGCATGCGCGACGGTATCGCCGATTCGGGGCCGGCTCGGCAAGAACGAAGCGGCAACACGTTCGCGTGCATGCGCATGCCCCCGCTTATCCCCGCGCCGCGCGGGTCGAGCGGGTCGAGCGAGACGCTGCCGATCATCGCCGCGCCGGCGCACGGGTCTCGCGGGTTTTCGCGCGCGATCCGCACGCGTCGGCCGGCGGCTTAGGGGCGGATTAACCAAACGCGCGCCCAATACGGATCAGTCGCAGTTCTCTCGATCCCCGCACGGCCGACCCCATCGGCCGGCCCGCCGCCCGCCGATCCGTCGCGGGCGCGGGCCGGACGCTGCGCGGCTGCGGGCACCGGGTCGCCTTCGAGTCGAGTCCGCATGCCTCATCACCCGCGCTCCTCCTGCGGCCTCACGCGTCCCGCCCGCCGCCGGCGGGCACGCCGCCACCCGATCCTTCGCAACACGCTCGCCGCCCTGCTCTGCCTCGTCACCCTTGAGGGCGTGCCGCCGGGCGGCGGGACCGAGCCGGTGCCGCAGGTCGCGAGCCTCCAGGCCCGCAGCACCGGGTCGACCGCCCTCGCCGCCCTGTTCGATCCCCGGCCGATGCTGGGCCCGGAGGCCGGCGCGGACCGTCAGGGCGCGCCCCTCGGCGCCGCGCTCACCCCGCCCGAGCCGCGTTTCGCCCCGCCGGTCGCGACGCTCGCGGCCGCCGAGCCGCGTTCGACGGAAGCCGCGCCCCCGGTGCAGACCGGCCGGCAGGCCCAGGTCGTGGAGCAGGTGCGGGCCCTGCGGGCAAACCAGGTCTTACGGGACACGCAGGTCCTGCGGGTTACCCAGGTCCTGCGGGACACCGAGGTCGTGCGGCAGGCCCAGATCGTGCCGCTGCCGGTCGCCCGCCCGGCGGACCTGATCGCCGCCCCCGTGCCGCAGCGCCTCGCCCTGCGCCGCGCTCCGCGCCGGGTGCCCGAGGCGGTCCCGGCGCCCACCGCCGAGACGCCGTCGTTCTTCGAGGAGCTGTTCGCCGCGCGGAAGGATTCGGGCCCGGCTTTGGCCTACGCCGCCCTCGAGAGCCCCGGGCTGGAGCGGTCGCGCGGCCGCCTGTTCCCCGGCCCCGACGCGGGCGCCGGCACGGCGATCTACGACATCACCGCCCGCACCGTCCGCCTGCCGAACGGCGAGGTGCTGGAAGCCCATTCCGGCCTCGGCGCCAGCATGGACCATCCCGACTTCGTGCACCTGCGGATGCGCGGCTCGACCCCGCCGGGCACCTACGACCTCACCGAGCGCGAGGCTTTGTTCCACGGCGTGCGGGCGATCCGCCTCAACCCGGTGGGCGGCGCCGCCGCGATCCACGGCCGCGACGGGCTGCTGGCCCACACCTACATGCTCGGGCCGAGCGGCGCCTCGAACGGCTGCGTGTCCTTCCGCAACTACGACCGCTTCCTGCAGGCGTTCCTGCGCGGCGAGATCCGCCGCCTCGTCGTGGTGACCGGCCGCGGCGACGGCCCGGCCCGCTTCGCCGCGAGCCGCTGACGCCGTCACCGATCGGCCACACCCGGCGACGGCGTCCGAAAGCCGGATTGACGGGCCGGCGGCGCCCGACGCAACCTGCACGCGACGGTTCCTCATCGAGGATCAAAAGGGAACGCGGTGAGGGGAGGGCCCGACGGGGCCTTGCCCGAAGCCGCGGCTGCCCCCGCAACTGTAAGCGGCGAGCCTTCCACCACTGGACGTCACTGGATGCGCCGCATCCGGGAAGACGGTGGCGGGCGATGACCCGCGAGCCAGGAGACCTGCCGTCAGTCGTGGTCACACGCGAAGCGCGTCGGGCGGGGTGTTCCGGCGGGTGTCGAAGCCCCCGGCCGTCCGACGGACGGAGCGGTGGATCGGCCTCGTTCGCGGTGACGTGCCACGTCCGCGTCGCCCGAGGTCCCGTGTCCGCGTCCCAGTCCCCGCCCGTCTTCCGAACGCCAACCCTGCTCGCTCTCGCCTGCGCCGCCGCCCTCTCGGGCCCGGCCGCGCTGGCGCGCCCCGCCGCCGGGGAGGCCGAGGCGAACCTCGCCGAGATCTCCGTGACGGCCGACGATCCCAGGCCCGCCGCCGGGGCGGCGGCGAGCGCCGGCTACGTCGGCGGCACCATCGGCGCCGGCGGGGCGCTTCGGACGGTGGATGCGGCGAGCGCCGGCATCGTTTCCGGCGCCGAGATCAACAGCCGCCCGATCACGCGGCCGGGCGAGGTGCTCGAATCCGTGCCCGGCCTGATCGTCACCCAGCATTCGGGGGAGGGCAAGGCCAACCAGTTCTTCCTGCGCGGCTTCAACCTCGACCACGGCACCGACATCGCGATCGAGGTCGACGGGATGCCGGTGAACATGCGCACGCACGCGCACGGCCAGGGCTACGCCGACATCAACTTCCTGATCCCCGAGCTCGTCGGCGCGGTGGCGTTCCACAAGGGGCCGTACTTCGTCCGCGACGGCGACTTCGCCTCGGCCGGCTCGGTACGGATCGACTACCTCGACACCGTCGCCAAGAACGTCGCGCTGACCGCGTTCGGCAGCTTCGGCTACGCGCGGGCGCTGACCATCGCCTCGGCCCCCCTCGGCCAGGGCAACCTGCTCGTGGCGGGCGAGGCGCAGGTCTACGACGGCCCGTGGGACGTGCCGGATGCGCTGCGCAAGGTGAACGGCGTGGTGCGCTACAGCCAGGGCACGGCGCTCGACGGGTTCTCGGTCACCGGCATGGCCTATGCCAGCCGCTGGACCGCGACCAACCAGATCGCATCGCGCGCGGTGTCGGAGGGGATCATCGGCCGCTTCGGCACCCTGA
Source organism: Methylobacterium sp. E-041 (assembly GCF_022829665.1). Lineage (NCBI taxonomy): Bacteria > Pseudomonadati > Pseudomonadota > Alphaproteobacteria > Hyphomicrobiales > Methylobacteriaceae > Methylobacterium > Methylobacterium sp. E-041. The sequence goes on from NZ_JAKSYQ010000143.1 coordinate 3,920, forward strand.
ACCCGACCGACGGCGGCGACAGCAGCCGGTTCTCGCTCTCGGGCCGCTGGAGCATGACCGACGACACCGGCGTCACGCGGGCCTCGGCCTACGTCATCCGCTCGCAGCTCAACCTGTTCAACGACTTCACCTACTTCCTCAACGATCCGGTCAACGGAGACCAGTTCCACCAGCTCGACCAGCGCATCCTCGGCGGCGGCGAGGTGAGCCACGTCTTCCAAGGCGACCTGTTCGGGCATCCGATGGAGAACGAGATCGGGGTGCAGACCCGCACCGACGCGATCCGCGTCGGGCTGTTCAACACCGCGAACCGCCAGTTCCGCACGGGCGTCCTCGACGACCGGGTGCTGGAGGCGAGCGGGGCGTTCTACGTCGACAACCGCGTGCGCTGGACCGACTGGCTGCGCACCAGCGTCGGCTTCCGGGCCGACGGCTACTACGGCGACGTGGTCTCCGACACGGCGGCCAATTCCGGCAAGGCACGGGACGGCATCGTCAACCCGAAGCTCGGGCTGGTGCTGGGGCCGTGGTTCGACACCGAGCTCTACGTGAACTACGGCGGCGGCTTCCACTCGAACGACGTGCGCGGCGTGACCGCGACGGTCGACCCGGCGAGCCCCCTCTTCAACATCGCGCGCTCGCCCTTCCTCGTGCCCTCGACCGGCTACGAGGTCGGCATCCGCAACCGCTCGATCGCCGGGCTGGAGACGGCATTGGCCCTGTTCCGCCTCGATTTCGCGTCGGAGAACCTGTTCCAGGGCGACACCGGCACGACGGAGCCGAGCCGGCCGAGCCGCCGCTTCGGCATCGAGTGGACCAACCGCTACGCGGTGACGCCGTGGCTGAGGCTGGAGGGGGACCTCACCGTCACCAATGCCCGCTTCTCCGACGTCGACCCGGTCGGCAACCGCATCCCCGAGGCGCCGACCACGATCGCGTCGGCCGGGTTCACCTTCGGCGAGGGCCTCGGCTGGTTCGGCGCGATGCGGCTGCGCTACTTCGGCCCGCGCCCGCTGATCGAGGACAATTCCGTGCGCTCGAAGCCGACGGCGCTGCTCAACGGCCGCGTCGGCTACCATTTCGACAACGGCCTCAGCCTGTCGCTCGACGTGCTGAACCTGACAAACGCCAAGTCGGACCAGATCACCTACTACTATATCTCGCGCCTGCCGGGCGAACCGGCCGACGGCGTCGCCGACCGGCACTTCCACCCGGTCGAGCCCACCGCCGTGCGGCTGACGCTGGCCGGGCGGTTCTGAGCGGCGGCCCTCGATCCGAGCGGCAGGCCCGGCGAAAACGGCCTCGCACGGTTCTGCCGCATTGACGGGGTGGCGGCCGGCGCCCTAGGCGTGGGACATGCGCATGTGGCGGCCAGATTGGCGGGTCTGCCGCGCGGTCATCGCCGTGACCGCGCTCTACGCGCTCGCCCTGCAGGCCGTCCTCGGCGGGATGACGGGCGTGCGCACCCTCGACCCGGCGCACGCGCTCTGCCTGCAGGAATCCGGCGCGGACGGGCAGGGCCCGGCCGACGCGCCCCATCACGGCGACCACCTGGCATGCTGCACGGCCGCGCAGGCGATGCCGATGGCGGACGTGCCGGTTCCGGCGGCCGTCGCGGTCGCCCGGTCCGCTCCCCCGGCCGTCGACGTTCCGTGGCGTCCCGTCCTCGCCGCCGCCGCCCGCGCTCCGCCGGGCATCGGCGCCGGCGCACGCGCCCCACCCGCCGCCTGATCCACCGCCCGGCCGCCGCCCAGCCGGAACGCGGCGTCGCGCCCTGCCTCACGGTTGCGCGCCGAAAGCCGTGCTCCGGGAAGGCCTCGGCCCGCATCGACCGATGCAGCCTGCCGCATCGCCGTCGCTCGGCCCCTCGCGATCGCGCGAGCCGGCATGCCCGGGACGCCGTCCCCCAACCGCCCGGCCGCCCGCGGCCGCGACCGATACCGCCCCCTTCAGGAGAGTTGCCATGTCCAAGCTGTTCCGTCGCCGCGCGACCGGCTCCCTCGTCGCCCTCGCGCTGCTCGCGGTCCCGGCCGGCGCCCACGAGTACAAGGCCGGCGCGCTCGCGATCGCCCATCCCTGGACGCGGGCGACCCCGAACGGCGCCAAGGTCGGCGGCGGCTACCTCAGCGTCACGAACACCGGCACCGCGCCGGACACGCTGCTCGGCGCCACGGTGACCGGGGCGGACCACGTCGAGATCCATTCGATGACGATGGACGGCACCGTGATGAAGATGGCTCCGGTCCCGGGCGGCCTGGTCATCGCCCCCGGCGCCACGGTGACGCTCGCGCCGGGCGGCTACCACATGATGTTCGTCGACCTGACGGCGCCCCTGAAGAAGGGCGAGCGCGTCAAGGGCACGCTGCGGTTCGAGAAGGCGGGGACCGTCCCGGTCGAGTTCGCGGTCGAGGCGATCGGCGCGAAGGCCCCCGAGGGCGCGCAAGGGGCGGCCGGCGGCCACGATCATGCCCATTGATCCGCCGCCCGTCACGCCGGCCCAGCGCCGGGCGGGCTACGGCATCCTCGCGGCGGTGCTCGTCGGCATCCTCGGCATCGCCGGGGGCGTCGTGGCGATGCTGCCGCGCGGGCCCGCCAAGCCGGCGATGTCGGTGGTCGGCGGCCCGTTCCGGCTGCAATCGTCCAAGGGTGGGATCCTCGATTCGGCGACGCTGGCCAACCGGCCCTTCCTGGTGTTCTTCGGGTTCACCCGCTGCCCGAACGTCTGCCCGACGACGCTGGCCGACCTCTCCAACCTGATCGACGACCTGCACAAGGCCGGCGGCGACATCGGCGCCTACTACATCACCCTCGATCCCGAGCGCGACGACGCCGCGGTGCTGCGCGACTACATGGGCTCGTTCAGCGATTCGATCACGGGGCTGACCGGGACCCGCGAGGAGATCGACCGGGTGGCGCGGTCCTACCGCGTCTTCTCCAAGAAGGTCCCGCTGCCGGGGGGCGACTACACCCTGGAGCACACGCTGATGGTCTACCTGATGGACCGGAACGGCGGCTTCGTCGGCCCGCTCGATCTCGCGGCCGGGCACGGGCTCGCCCTCCGGCAGATCCAGGCCGTCCTGTGACGGGTCGGGCGAAGCGCGTCGGCGCCCTCGGCACCGCGCTGATCCTGCTGGCGATCTGGGCGCAGTCGATCGTGCCGCTCGCCGCCCTGCGGATGGCGCCCGACGCCGCGCCGCTCGGCCTGTCGGCGATCTGCGGCCATGCCGGCGCAGCCGACGCCGCGGGGGAGCCGGCTCCGCTCGTTCCCGGCTGCCACGCCTGCCCGCTCTGCGCCGTGGGGCTCGCCGCGCCGGTCGTCGCCGCACCGCAGCCGGCGGCGCGGGTCCTGCGCTGGTCGCCCGTCGCCTGGCCGACCCCGCCGCCCGCCCGCACCCCGCATCGCCCCCGGATCGCCGGCCGGCCGAGGGCACCGCCGACCCTGCTCTGATCGAATCGCGAACCTCTTCCGGCGGGCCGATCCCGCCTGCCTCCCGATCAGACGAGCCCGCCCGATGCCCTTCCTGCCCAAGCTCCGGCTGCGCGCCGGCCTCCTCCTCCTGTCCGCCAGCCCGCTCGCCGTCGCGCAGGCGCAGGCGCAGGCACAGGCACAGGCACAGGAGAGCGTCACGCTCTCCGAGCTCTCGGTGGTCGGCGAGCGCGACGGGCCGGCACCGGCGGCCGGCATTCCCTTCGGCGTCGCCGCGCCGCAGGGCTCGGCGCCCAGCGTCATCGAGCATCCGGTCGGGCAGGTCGTGACCGGGATCGGGCGGCGCGACACGATCGAGAACCGGCCGGCGACGAGCGTCGGCGCGGTGCTCGCCAACAGCCCCGGCGTCACCGTGCGCCAGGGCAACGGCGGGCGCGACGTGATCATCTCGATCCGCGGCAACAACGCCCGCTCCACCGGCGTGATCAAGAACACGGTGGTGCTGGAGGACGGCTTCGTCCTGACCCAGCCCGACGGCGCCGCGCGCTTCGACCTCGCCGACCCGCGGGCCTATTCCCGCATCGACGTGTTCCGCGGGCCGCAATCGGCCCTGTTCGGCAACTACGCCACGGGCGGCGCGCTGGCCTTCCGCACCCGCACCGGCCGCGAGATCGACGGCTACGAGATCGGCACCGATGCCGGCAGCTTCGGCTATCTCAGCACCTCCTTCACGGTCGGCGGCGTCAGCGGCCCGTTCGAGATCAGCCTGTTCTCCAGCGACGTGCGCGCCAACGGCTACCAGGACCATTCGTCCTACGACACGCAGACCATCGACCTGCTGGCGAGCTACACCCCGACGCCGGACAACCGCTTCACCCTCAAGGTGATCAACAACGACCTGCACGCGGACCTCGCCGCCCGGTCGTCGCTGGCCGAGTTCCGCACCAACCCCTATCAGCGCGGCTGCGCGGCGGCGGCGACCGCGGCGGCGGGCTGCTCGCTCACCAACCTCTTCGTCAACGGCGCCTACGGCCGAAGGGTCGGCGTCACCGCCGACGAGGCCGGCTTCGAGCGCAAGGACCGGCGCACGATCGTGGCGGCGCGCTACGAGCACGACATCGACGCCCAGACCACCTGGCGCACGCAACTCGGCTTCGACGAGCGCAATTTCAACCAGCCGTTCTACGCGACCGCGTCACGGGGCTCGTACCCGTCCTGGAACTTTCTCACCGACCTCACCCGGCGCTACGACCTGTTCGGCCTGCCGGCGGTCGGCTACGTGGCTTTGGCCTACAGCACCATCGACAACCGGATCTCGACCTACAACCGCGCGCCCTACGGCGGCCCGCGGCTGGGCGCGTTGATCGGCGACCAGGAGGCGGTGCAGTCGAACCTCGGCGGCCGCGCCCGCACCGAGGTCGCGCTCTCCGAGCAGTGGACGGGCGTCGTCGGCATCGGCGCCGAGACCACGTCGATCACCGGGCGCAGCCTCGCCTACGCCTACGCGGCCGCGGGCGCGACCACGACGATCGCGGACGCGAACCGCAGCTTCCTCAACGTCGCCCCGGAACTGGCGCTGGTCTACCGCCCGAGCGCCGAATGGGCGTTCCGCGGCCACGTCGCCACCGGCTACACCACGCCGGCGGCGAGCAACCTGTTCGTGACCTCGGCGGGCCTGCCCGGCAACAACACCGGGCTGCAGACCCAGGAGAACCTCGGCTTCGACCTCGGCACCGACTGGACGCCGGTCGAGGGGCTGCGCCTCAGCGTCACCGGCTTCTACGAGATCTTCCGCAACGAGCTCGTCTCGCAATCGCCCGGGGCCGGCCTGCAGAGCTACACCTTCAACGCCCCGGCCTCGGAGCACCGCGGCCTCGAGGTCGGCGCCGACTGGGCCTTCGCGCCGGGCTGGCGCATCGTCGCCGCCTACACCTTCGACGACCAGGTCTACACCCGCTACGTCGAGCAGCTCAGCGCCGGAGCGCTGACCCGCCGCCTCGACCGCGCCGGCAACCGCATCCCCGGCGTGCCGGCCAACCAGCTGCTCGCCCGCGTCGGCTACGACGTCCCGGCCGGGCCGCTCACCGGGCTCGGCGCCTTCGTCGAGACCGTGTTCCAGGACGACTTCTACCTCGACAACGCCAACCAGCTGAAGGCGCCGGGCTACGCGATCGTCAACGCCAACGTCCACTACGCGACGGAACTCCCCGGCGGCTACGCCAAGCGCCTCACGCTCTACGCCGAGGTGCGCAACCTGTTCGACACGGTCTACGCCGCCTCGGCCCAGAACCTCGCCGACACGATCAGCGCGACGACCGGGCTGCAGAACGGCGCGGGCGTGCTCGCCGGCACCACCGGCTCGATCTATGCCGGCGCCCCGCGCAACCTCGTCGCCGGGATGAAGCTGGCGTTCTGATGCCGACCCTCGGTGAGCCCGGCTCATCGAGGTTCGGCCCCCGCGACCGCCGGGCGGCGGTCGTCCGCCGGACCTCATGGGTTCTCACCTACGAGGCTTGGCCTGAAGACTCGGCATGAGCCTCAGATCACCGCCTCGATCAGGCCGAGGGTGCGGGCCTCCTCGGCCTCGATGTACCAATTGTAGGGAGCCCGCTCGATCACCTGATCGAGGGTCACGCTCGAGCCCTCGACGAGGTTGGCGAAGCCCTCGTTCTGGATCGCGATCGAGCACTCGATCTCGTGGAGCGTCGCCTTCACCGTGGCGATGCAGGTGGTCAGCGGACCGTTGATCCGGAGCTCCTTGGCGAGCTTGCGCTCGTGGATCATCAGCCGCGTGCCGGGGGTGAGGTAGCGGTTCTGCCGGGTGAAGAAGCTCATGAAGGTGGTGCCGGCGGAGTAGATCGCCGCCTTGCCGAGGAAGGCGTAGCGGCATTGCGGGTTCATCGCGCTCTTGAAGCGGATGTCCTCGCCCATCATCCGCGCGACCTCCGGGTCGCCGCCGAGCGTGGTCAGCTCGACGACGACCAGCCCCTCGCACGGGGCCTTTCCGATCTGGGCCCGGAAGTCCCGGTACATGTCGTAATCCACCGTGCCGGCGAGCAGGACGGTTGGAGCCGCGAAGTCGGCGGCTTTCAGGGTCGTATCCGGGGTCGTGGTGTTCATGGGGCGGGGCGGCCTTGCGATGCGGACGGGTTTGCGATCCGAACGGGATCGCGGCCTGCACAACCCGCGCCGGACCTGTTCGTTCAGGAAAAGATCCGCATCGGGGACGCCGTCAGCGCGACAGCCCGTCGTCGGGCGCGCGCAGGCGGTAGCCGACGCCGGTCTCGGTGAGCAGCAGGCGCGGGCGCTCGGGATCGGCCTCCAGCTTCTGCCGGAGCTGGCGCATGTAGACCCGGAGGTATTGCGGGTCGGACGAGGCCGAGACCGCGCCCATCAGCTGGGCATGGGTCAGCACCTTGCCGGCATGCTGCACCAGCACCCGCAGGAAGTCGTACTCGCGCGGCGTCAGCTTCACCTCGCGCCCCTCCACCCGGACGATGCGGCGCACGAGGTCGACGCTCAGGGGCCCGACCTGGAACAGCGGGCGCTGCCCTTCCGTCGCGAGCTGGTGGCGGAGCGCCGTGCGGATGCGGGCCAGCAGCTCGCCCATGCCGAAGGGCTTGGTGACGTAGTCGTCGGCCCCGAGGTCGAGCGCCTCGACCTTGCCGGTCTCGTCGTCGCGGCTCGACAGCACCACCACCGGCAGGGCGGGATGCGCCGCGCGGATCCGGGCGAGGAGGTCGTGCCCGCGCATGTCGGGCAGCCCGAGATCGAGGATCACGAGGTCCACCGTCTCGTGGCCGGACGCCTTGCGGCCCAGGGTCTCCAGGGCGGTGCGGCCGTCGGGCGCCTCCAGCACGGCGTAGCCCTGGGTCCCGAGCCCGGTGCGCAGCAGCCGCCGGATCGGCGGCTCGTCGTCGACGACGAGGATGTGCAGGGTCATGCCGCCCGATCCGAGGCGGTCCGCGCGGGCTCGGCGGGGACCGGCAGGGTGATGGTGAACACCGCGCCGGAGCGGTCGCGGCGGTTGGCGCCGACGACCGTGCCGGCCATCGCCTCGATGAAGCCGCGGGAGATCGGCAGGCCGAGGCCGGTTCCGGCCCGCACGCTGTCGGCCTTGGCGACGCGGTAGAACGTGTCGAACACCCGTTCCAGGTCCGCCTCCGGCAGGCCGCCGCCCTCGTCGAGGATCTCGATCCGCACCCGCATCCCGTCCCGCCGCCCGCGCAGGCGGATGGTCGATCCCTCGGGGGCGTACTTGCCGGCGTTGTCGAGGAGGTTGACCAGCACCTGCTCGAACAGCACCGGATCGAGCCGCAGCGGCGGCAGGCCGGGCGCGATCTCCACCACGACGCGGTGGCCGGACAGGATCGCCTCCAGGCGGCGCAAGGCCGTGTCGGCGATCTCGGCGACGTCGTGCAGCGCGACGTTGGGCACCACGGCGCCGGCCTCCAGGCGGGTCATGTCGAGGAGGTTGGCGATGAAGCGGTTGAGGCGCTCGGATTCCGCGATGACGGTCGCGAGGAGATCCGCCTTCGCGGGGGCGTCGAGGGCGTCGTCGAGGTCGCGCAGCGTCGTGGCCGCGCCGAGCACGGCGGCGAGCGGCGTGCGCAGGTCGTGCGAGATCGAGGTGAGCAGCGCCTGGCGCAGGCGGTCGGTCTCGGCCGCGCGCTCGGCCCGGTCGAGGTCCTCGACGAGGCGGACGCGCTCGATGGCCAGCGCGCCCTGGTCGGAGAGCGCGTCGACGAGGCGCCGGCTCTCCGGTGAGAGGATCGGCCCGGCCCGGTCGGCGTCGAGGCCGATGACGCCGAGCGTCCCCCGGCCGGTCCGCATCGGCAGGAACAGGCGCTTGGCGCCGGGCAGGGTGTCGGCGCCGCGGCCTGCCGCCCGGTCGTTGTCGAAGGCCCACTTGGCGGCGGCGAGGTCGGCCGCGTCGAGGGTGTCCTCCGGCGGGTAGCCGGCGCGCACCGCGATCGCGCCGGCCTCGGGCAGGAGCAGCACGACGCGGACGTCGAGGCTCGCGGCGATCTGGTAGGCGGTCGCCCACAGCACGTCGTCGAGGGTGCCGCAGCCGGCGAGCTTGCGGCTGAAGCCGTAGAGCCGCTCGCTCGCCACGGCCCGCGCCCGCGAGACCACCGCCTCCTGGCGGGTGCGCGCGGCGAGGTTCGAGACCAGCACGGCGACCAGCGTGAACAGGCAGAAGGCGGCGACGTTGGTCGGGTCGGCGATGGTGAAGGTGTAGAGCGGCGGCAGGAAGAAGAAGTTGTAGGCGAGCGAGGCCGCCACCACGGCGGCGAGCGAGGGCCCGAGGCCGAAGCGCACCGCCACGGCGACCACGGCGGTGAGCAGGACGAGGTCGGCGTTCTCGACGCCGAGCATCGGCTGCAGCGCGAGCGCGATCCCGAGGGCGCCCCCGACGGCCGCGAGCGCGACCGCGTAGGGCCAGGCCGAGCGGGACGGCTCCGCGGCCGTGCGCACGCTCTTCGGCCCGGCCGCGTCCCCGCCCTGCGCCTCCCCACTCTGCGCCTCGCCCGCGATGACGTGGACGCTGATCTGCCCTGAGCCGCGCACGAGGTCGTGCACCACCGAGCCGTTCAGGATCTCGAAGAGCCGCGAGCGCTCGGACTTGCCCACCACGACGTGGTTGGCGTTGGCGCTCCGCGCATAGGCCAGGATGTCGTCGGCGATCCGCCGCGAGCCCGGCACGGTCGCCGCCTCGCCGCCGAGCCGGTCGGCCAGCCGCAAGGTGTCGGCGATGCGGTCGCGCGCGGCCTCCGACAGCGCCTGCGCCCGCGGCCCCTCGACCGAGAGCGCGGTCCAGGGCGCGTGCAGGCGGTCGGCCAGGCGCTTGGCGTAGCGCACCAGCCCGGCCGCGCGCGGATCCTCGCTGACGCAGACCAGCACCCGCTCGCCCGCGCCCCAGGGCCCGGGGATGGCGTTGGCCCGCATGTGGCTCAGGAGCTCGTCGTCGACCCGGTCGGCGGTGCGGCGGAGCGCCAGCTCGCGCAAGGCCGTGAGGTTGCCGCGGGAAAAGTAGTGCCGCAGCGCGCGGGCGGCGTTGCGGGGCAGGTAGACCTTGCCGTCCTCGAGGCGCCGGATCAGGTCGTCGGGGTTGAGGTCGATCACCTCGATGTCGTCGGCCCGGTCGAGGATGCCGTCGGGCACGGTCTCGCGCACCCGGATGCGGGTGATCTGGGCGACGACGTCGTTCAGGCTCTCGACGTGCTGGATGTTGAGGGTGGTGTCGACGTCGATGCCGGCGTCGAGCAATTCCTCGACGTCCTGGTAGCGCTTCGGGTGGCGCGAGCCCGGCGCGTTGGTGTGGGCGAGCTCGTCGACCAGCGCCAGGGCCGGGCGCCGGGCCAGCAGCGCGTCGAGATCCATCTCGTCGAGGCGGGTGCCCTTGTAGGCGACGGCGCGGCGCGGGACGACCTCCAGCCCGGCGAGCAGGCTCTCCGTCTCCGCGCGGCCATGGGTCTCGACCACGCCGATCACCACGTCGAGGCCGGCGCGGGCCTTGGCCTGGGCCGTGGTCAGCATCTCGTAGGTCTTGCCGACCCCCGGCGCGGCGCCGAGGAAGATCTTCAGCCGGCCGCGCGACCGGCTTTCGCGGCGCGCGGCTTCGAGCAGCGCGTCGGGGGAGGGGCGGGACGGGTCTCGGCTCGGCTCGGGCATCGGGGGCGCATCCTACCCGCAACGGGGCCCGAATGGGCCAGCGCCTATTTCGCCAGCCCGTCCAGCGCGAGGTTGAGCGCCAGCACGTTCACCCGCGGCTCGCCGAGGATGCCGAGCCAGCGACCGCGGACCTGCCCCTCGACGAGGTCGCGCACGGCCGGCTCGGGGAGCCCGCGCGCGGCCGCCACGCGCTTCACCTGGAACAGGGCGGCGGCGGGCGAGAGGTCGGGGTCGAGGCCCGAACCGCTCGTGGTCACGAGGTCGACCGGCACCGGCACGCCCGGGTTCTCGGCCTTCAGGCGGGCGAGGTCGGCGCCGACCCGCTCGGCGAGCGCCGCGCTCGTCGGGCCGAGGTTGGAGCCCGACGAGTTCGCGGCGTTGTAGGGCGCCGGCACGGTCTTGGCGGGGTCGGCCGGGTCGGCGGCGCTGGTCGCGGACGGCCGGCCCTGGAAGTAGCGCGCGCCGGCGAAGGCCTGGCCGATCAGGCTCGACCCGACGGGCTTGCCGTCGCGCAGGACGATCGAGCCGGCGGCCTGGCTCGGGAAGGCGAGGCCGGCGATCCCGGTCATCGCGAGCGGATAGGCGAGCCCGGTGAGCGCGGTCAGCGCGATCAGCAGGACGAGGGCGGGGCGAAGCTGGGTCAGCATGGCGGGGTCTCGTGACGCGAAGGGGGAGGATCAGGCGAGGCGGAGCGCGGTGACGGCGAGGTCGATCGCCTTGATGCCGACGAAGGGCACCAGGATTCCGCCCAGGCCGTAGACCGCCAGGTTCCGGCGCAGCAGCGCGCCGGCGCCGACCGCGCGGTAGGCCACGCCGCGCAGGGCCAGCGGGATCAGCGCGACGATGATCAACGCGTTGAAGATGATCGCCGACAGGATCGCGCTCTGGGGCGAGGCGAGCCCCATCACGTTCAGTGCCTGGAGCTGCGGATAGAGCCCGAGGAACATCGCCGGGATGATGGCGAAGTACTTCGCCACGTCGTTGGCGATCGAGAAGGTGGTCAGCGCGCCGCGCGTCATCAGCAGCTGCTTGCCGATGCCGACGATCTCGATGAGCTTGGTCGGGTCGGAATCGAGGTCGACCATGTTGCCGGCCTCGCGCGCCGCCACCGTGCCGGTGTTCATCGCGACGCCGACGTCGGCCTGGGCGAGGGCGGGGGCGTCGTTGGTGCCGTCGCCGCACATCGCGACGAGCTTGCCCTGCGCCTGCTCGCGGCGGATCAGCGCCAGCTTGTCCTCGGGGGTGGCCTGGGCGAGGAAGTCGTCGACGCCGGCCTCGGCGGCGATCGCGGCGGCGGTGACCGGGTTGTCGCCGGTGATCATCACCGTGCGGATGCCCATGCGGCGCAGCTCGGAGAAGCGCTCCCGGATGCCGCCCTTCACGATGTCCTTCAGCGTCACCACGCCGAGGAGGCGTCCGTCGCGGGCGACGGCGAGCGGCGTGCCGCCGGCCTTGGCGACGTCGTCGGCGATGGCGCGGACCTCCTCGACGCTCTCGGCCGAGGCGGTCGGCGCGTAGGCCAGGGCCGCGCTGGAGCCCCGGGTCGCGACCGGGCCGCCGCTCACCGCCGCGACGATCGAATCGACGGCGCCCTTTCGGATCTGCGAGCCGGCGAGGTCGACGCCGCTCATCCGGGTCTGTGCGGTGAACGGCACGAAGGTGGCGTCGAGGCTTGCCATGTCGCGGGCGCGGATCCCGTAGCTCTCCTTGGCCAGCACCACGATCGAGCGGCCCTCCGGCGTCTCGTCGGCGAGGGAGGCGAGCTGCGCCGCGTCGGCGAGCTCCTGCTCGGTGACGCCGCGGACGGGGCGGAACGCGGTGGCCTGACGGTTGCCCAGCGTGATCGTGCCGGTCTTGTCCAAGAGCAGCGTGTCGACGTCGCCGGCCGCCTCCACGGCGCGGCCCGACATGGCGAGCACGTTGAAGCGCACCAGCCGGTCCATGCCGGCAATGCCGATGGCCGAGAGCAGCGCGCCGATGGTGGTCGGGATCAGCGTCACGAACAGCGCGACCAGCACGATCAGCGGGATCGCGCCGCCGGCATAGGAGGCGAAGCTCGGGATCGAGGCGACGGCGAAGACGAAGATCAGGGTCAGGCCGGCGAGCAGGATGTTGAGCGCGATCTCGTTCGGGGTCTTCTGGCGGGCGGCGCCCTCGACGAGCGCGATCATCCGGTCGACGAAGGTCGAGCCGGCCGCGGCCGTGATCCGCACCCGGATCTCGTCGGAGAGCACCTGCGTGCCGCCGGTCACCGCCGAGCGGTCGCCGCCCGATTCGCGGATCACCGGGGCGGATTCGCCGGTGATCGCCGCCTCGTTGACCGAGGCGATGCCGAGGATCACCTCGCCGTCCGAGGGGATGATGTCGCCGGCCTCGACCAGCACCACGTCGCCGACCTTGAGGTCGTTGCCGGGGACGGTCTCGAAGGCGCGGCCCGCACCCGTCAGCCGCTTGGCCATGGTCTCGGTGCGGGTGCGCCGCAGGGAATCCGCCTGCGCCTTGCCGCGCCCCTCGGCGATCGCCTCGGCGAAGTTGGCGAACAGCACCGTGAACCAGAGCCACAGGATGATCTGCCCGGAGAAGGCGAGGTTCTCGGCGCCCGTCGCGGCGTCGCGGACGAACAGCACCGTGGTGAGCGCGGCGACGACCTCGACGACGAACATCACCGGGTTGCGCACCATGAGGCGCGGATCGAGCTTCCGCAGCGCGCCGAGGAGGGCCGGGCCGACGAGGGCGGCGCTGAGCAGGGTCTGGGAGGGGCGGGACATGGGGTTTCGTCCGGATGCGGGGGAGGGCCGGCGGGCTCAGTGTCCGAGCGCGCGGCCGAGGAGGGCGGCGCCGGCCATCAGGCCGAGGGCGCCGAGGAGGGTGAGGCTCAGCATCGCCAGGATCAGGTCGGAGACCCGGACCGGCGGGCGGCGCCCGGCGACGGCCGGGCGCGGGCGCTGCGCGCCCCGCTTGCGCCGCGGCAAGGGGCGGGGTGCTGTGCGGGGGGCGGCGTGGAGGAGGGTGCGGCCCACGGGTCAGCCCCCCGCCGCGAAGGTCTGGCCGAGGCCGCCGGCGAGGTGCTCGACGATCGGCCCCAGCGCCAGCGCCGGGAAGAAGGTCAGGCCGCCGACGATGAGGATCACGCCGACGAGGAGCCCGACGAACAGGCCGCCGTCGGTGGGGAACGTTCCGGACGAGGCCGGCACGGTCTTCTTGGCGGCGAGCGCGCCGGCGATGGCGAGCGCCGGGACGATCACGAAGAACCGCCCGACCAGCATGCCGGCCGCCAGCGTGGTGTTGTAGAAGGTCGTGTTCGCCGTCAGGCCGCCGAAGGCCGAGCCGTTGTTGGCCGCCGCCGAGGTGAAGGCGTAGAGCATCTCGGAGAAGCCGTGCGGGCCGGCATTGGCGGGCCCCGCGAGCCCCGCCGCGACCACGGTGGCGAGCGCGGTGCCGCCGAGCATCATCAGCGGCAGGCAGAGGATGGCGAGCATCGCCATCTTCACCTCGCGCGCCTCGATCTTCTTGCCGAGGTATTCCGGCGTGCGCCCGACCATCAGCCCGGCGACGAAGATCGTGACGATGACGAAGACCAGCATGCCGTAGAGCCCGGCGCCGACGCCGCCGACGATGATCTCGCCGAGCTCCATGTTGATCAGCGGGATCATGCCGCCGAGCGCGGTGAACGAGTCGTGCATGGCGTTGACCGCGCCGCAGGAGGCGGCGGTGGTGACGACGGCAAACAGCGCCGAGGCCACGATCCCGAACCGGATCTCCTTGCCCTCCATGTTGCCGCCGGGAAGCCCGAGCGCGTTCAGGACCGGGCTGCCGGCGGCTTCGGCGCCGTAGGTGACCGCGATCCCGGCCCCGAACAGCACGGCCATCGCGGCCAGGATCGCCCAGCCCTGACGCTCGTCGCCGACGCTGCGGCCGAACAGGTTGGTGAGCGCGGCGCCGATCGCGAAGATCGAGACCATCTGCACGAAGTTCGACAGCGCGGTCGGGTTCTCGAACGGGTGGGCGGCGTTGGCGTTGAAGAAGCCGCCGCCGTTGGTGCCGAGCATCTTGATCGCGACCTGGCTCGCCACCGGCCCGACCGCGATGGTCTGGGGCGCGCCCTCGAGCGTCGTCGCCGCGACGGCGCCGCCGAAGGTCTGCGGGATGCCCTGCCAGACCAGGAACAGCGTGAACACGACGCAGAGCGGCAGCAGCAGGTAGAGGGTGCAGCGGGTGAGATCGACCCAGAACGAGCCCACCGTCCGCGCCGAGGCCCGCGAGAATCCCCGGACGAGGGCGACGGCCAGGGCGATGCCGGTCGCGGCCGACAGGAAGTTCTGGTGGGTCAGCCCCAGCATCTGCGACAGGTACGAGAGCGTGGTCTCACCGCCGTAGGACTGCCAGTTGGTGTTGGTGACGAAGCTCGCCGCGGTGTTGAAGGCGAGGTCCGGCGCCACGGCGCCCTGCCCGTCCGGGTTCAGCGGCAGGGCCGCCTGCAGCCGCAGCAGGCCGTAGAGCAGCACGAAGCCGGCCGCGTGGAAGACGAGCATCGCGGTGGCGTAGGCGAGCCAGTGCTGCTCGTGGGTCCGGTCGATGCCGGCCAGGCGATAGAGCCCGCGCTCGATCGGCTTGAGCACGGGCGAGAGCAACGTCCGCTCGCCCGCGAACACGCGGGTCATGTAGCCGCCGAGGGGGCGCACGAGCGCCAGCACGACCGCGCAGAAGAGCGCGATCTGGATCCAGCCGTTCACGGTCATGGGCTTGGTGTCCTTCAGAACCGCTCGGGGCGGACGAGGGCGTAGGCGAGGTAGGCGAGGAGGCCGACCGTCACGAGGGCGCCGAGGGTCAGGTCGAGAGACAGGCCGTAGGGCATGGCGGGGCCCTCACAGGCGCGCGCACAGGCCGGCATAGCCGACCGCGAGGGCGAAGAAGGCGAGGCCTCCGGCGAGGAAGACGAGGTCGAGCATGGCGGGCGTCCGGACGAGGAGCCGGCAACGCGGTCGTGGGCCGACCGGTCCGCTTCGACCGATCCGCCCCGGCGACCTGCTTGCCGTGATCGTCAGAGTGGCCGGACGCGCCGTAGGAATGCGAGAGGGAGGCGGCGCCGAATCCATAAGGATCCCATCAGGATCGGGCCGGCTCGGCGGTGTCGGGCACGGACGACCGCGTCCGGTCGAAGGCGCGGCGGATCGCGCGCTGTCCCGGCGTCTCGACGGCGTAGCGGATCACGGTCGCGAGCCCGACCGAGGCGAGGACGGCCGCGAGGATCGCCGATCCGGACGACCATCCGCCGGCCTCCAGCGCCCGGATGATCGCGTAGCCGAGGATCTGGTGGACGAGGTAGAGCGGGTAGGAGATCGCCCCGAGGAAAACCAGGGGCGCGCAGCCGAGCCAGGGCAGCCGCCCGGTCGCGGCGGCGAGGACCGTGCCGGCAAAGCCGAGCACGAGCAGGACGTAGAGGCCCGTCCCGACGCCGCCGTGGTCGACGGCGGGCCCGAGGGCGGTGAAGCCGAACGCGGCGGCGAGCGCCCCGAGGCCGAGGGGGGTCAGCGCGCCCGCCGCGAGGCGCGCGAGCATCGCCCCGATCACGAACAGCAGCGCGAAGGGAAGGTTGAGGAGCACGACCACCTGCAGCGTCCGGACCGGAAGGACCAGCGTGCCGACGAACGCCGCGGCGAGCCATCCGGCGCAGATCCGCTCCAGGCGCAGCCCGGGATCGGTCGCCGGGCCCCTATGGATCAGGGCGAGGGCGGCGAGGGCGTAGAAGGCGACCTCGTAGGTCAGCGTCCAGTGGGACGGATCGATCGGCGGCACCCGGATCAGCGAACTGAGCATCGTCAGACCCGCGAGGGCCGCGCCCGGCGTGATCCCCACGGGATTCGGGCCGCCGAGGGCGAAGATCCCCAGCGTGACCCCCGAGCAGACGAGGAAGGCGGGATACAGCCGCGCGACCCGCCGCACGGCGTAGTCTCCGAGGGACGGCGTCCGCCCGAGCGTACCGGCAATCACGAAACCGCTCAGGATGAAGAACAGCTCGACGCCGAAATGCCCGGCGGCGAAGCTCGGAACGCGGTCGACATGCGGCCCGATGCGGCCTTCGTAGCTAAAGAGGTAATGGTGCAGCATCACCATCGTTGCGGCGAGACCACGCAGGGCGTCGATGGATCGGATTCGGCCGATGGGGCGGACGGGGGTGTTGCCCGAATCAATCGACATACTTTAGGTACGTTTTCCGCAACGCGTTCCCGTCACGCCATGACAGCGCGGTTGCCTTAAGAAACGTCGACCCCTGCCGTGCGGGATACCGGCCATTCGAAAAAAGCGTGGCTGCACCGTTGGAAAGGTATAGATTGATACCACGATTACAGTGCTCCTCTTGATTGTATTCCGAGAGCGCCGGTTACACCGCACATCCGGGCATCCCGCCCGACAGCACGAACCCTGTGAGGCCAGCCCCATGACGACCGCGGAACAGAAGAAGCCGACCGATGCCGACCACACCGTCGGCAACCGCATCGCGGTGCTTCGGGCCGCCCGCGGGATCAGCCAGACCGCCCTGGGCCAGGCGCTGGGGGTGAGCTTCCAGCAGGTCCAGAAGTACGAGAAGGGCCGCAACCGCGTCGGCGCCGGCCGCCTGCAGACGATCGCCGACCATCTCGGCGTCCCGGTCTCGACCTTCTTCGAGAGCGAGCCCGGCGAGGCCCGCAGCTTCGAGGACGGCACGAGCCTGCCCTTCCTCGGCATCGCCGGCGCCGCGGAGCTGCTGAAGGCCTACGCCGCGATCGCCGACCTGCAGATGCGCCGCGACGTCCTGGCGATGGTGAAGTCCGCCGCCCGGATCGCCCGCGCCAGCACGCCCGACGCGTCCGCTTCCGACATCGCCTGACACGCGGGCCGACGCCACGGCGCCGGCCGCACGCGACAACGTGATCGCCGGGCGCTCCGATGCGCCTATCTTCCCGGATGCGAGCCACGCCGGCTTGCCGAAAGGGAGGATCCGATGATCCGCACCGTCCGCGGCGGCTTCGCCGCATTGGCGCTGTCCGCCTTCGCGCTGTCCGCGACCGTCTCCGGGGCGTCGGCAGCCGAAGGCCTGGCGTACCGGGCTGCGCTGAAGGCAAGCTCGGAAGTGCCCGCCAACGACAGCAAGGGCACCGGCGAGATCTCGGCGACCTACGATCCGGCGAGCAAGACGCTGACCTGGAAGGGCAGCTACAATGGGCTGACCGGGCCCGTGACGGCCGCGCATTTCCACGGTCCGGCCGAGGCCGGCGCCAATGCCGGCGTGCTGATCCCGGTGACCGCCGCCGCCAGCCCGTTCGAGGGCTCGGCCACGATCGACGACGCCAAGGCGGCAGACCTCGTCGCGGGCAAGATCTACGTCAACCTCCACACCGCCGCGAACCCGAAGGGCGAGATCCGCGGGCAGGTGGTGCGCGCGCCGTAGGCCTTTTCCGGGCCGCGCGCTTTCTGTAGGCCGTTCGCCGGGGGACGGCATGCGGAGGCTCGGTCGGTGAAGCAATCGGACGCCATCATCGCCTGGACGCCGGCGCGCTGGGCGGAGCTGCGCCCGGACACCGCCGGCCAGGTCGCGGTGCTGCCCCTCCCCGACACGGAGGGCGCGGCCAAGCGCTTCATGATGCGCGGCGGGGCCGGCTCCTCGGCCCTCCAAGCCCTGACGGGGGAGGCGCGCATCGCCCGCCTGTTCATCGACTTCCAGACCCTGGTGGTGCGCGACGGCCTCGACCCGCAGGCGGTGCACCGGGCGTTCCTCGCCATCGACGAGTACCGGTTCCGCATCGCCCCCGACACGGAGGGCGCGGAGTTCGAGGATCCGCCGGAAGAGGATTGATCGCAGAGCCGCCCGAACGGCTCGCGAAGTCACGATCGAGAAAAGGCGGGCGCTTACTCACGGTTGCCCTAGTTGAGTCCCGGCACGCCTTGCGCCACGGAGCCTTCCGCGATGCCTCTCGCAGCCTTTCCCGCCCCCAGCGGCCTGTCCCGCCGCGCGCTGATCGCCGCCGCCGGGCTGATGCCCTTGGCCCAAACCCTCGCGGCGGAGGAGGCGCTGATCCGCCGGCCGATCCCGTCGACGGGCGAGCTGCTGCCGGTGGTCGGCATCGGCACCTCGCGCCGCTACGAGGTCGCGCCGACGCCGGACGCCGTCGCGCCGCTGCGGGCGGCGGTGGAGCGCTTCGTGGCGCTCGGCGGATCGGTGATCGACACCGCCCCGAGCTACGGCACGGCGGAGGACGTGCTCGGCCTCATCCTCCCGGACGGGGCCCTGCGCGAGAAGGTGTTCCTGGCGAGCAAGGTGGACACCACCGGCCGCGAGGCGACGCGCGCCGAGTTCGAGCGCTCGCTGGCGCGGATGAAGGTCGCGCGGATCGATCTGCTGGCCGTGCACAACCTGATCGACGCGACCGAGAACCTCGCGGTGCTGCGCGACCTCAAGGCCGAGAAGCGGATCCGCTACCTCGGCGTCACGGTCTGGCGCGACGGGCAGTTCGACGGGCTGGAGCGGGTGATGCGCGGCGAGACCCTCGACGCGATCCAGGTCAACTACGCGATCGACAACCGCGAGGCCGCCGAGCGCATCCTGCCGCTCGCCGCCGACCGGGGGCAGGCGGTGATGGTCAACGTGCCGTTCGGGCGCGACCGCCTGTTCAAGGCGGTCCAGGGCAAGGCGGTGCCGGACTTCGCCAAGGGCTTCGGCTGCGAGACCTGGCCGCAATTCTTCCTGAAATACGTCCTCGGCCACCCGGCCGTGACCTGCCCGATCCCCGGCATGGCGAAGGTCGCCTACGTCGAGGACAACCTCGCCGCAGCCCGCGGGCGCCTGCCCGACGCGGCCGAGCGGAAACGGATGGAGGCCTTCATCGATGCGCTCTGACCTTTTGGGACTTTCCCGTCGTGCCGCGCTCATCGCCGGCCTCGCATGCCTCGCGTTTCCGGCGATGGCGCAGGAAGCATCCAAGAAAATCCGGATCGGCGTGATCGGCTCGGGCAACATCGGCGGCACGATCGGGAGCCTCTGGGTCAAGGACGGGCACGAGGTGATGTTCTCCTCCCGCCATCCCGAGACCCTGAAGGCCCTGATCGAGGCCCTCGGGAGCAAGGCCAAGGCCGGCACGCCCGAGGAGGCGATCGCCTTCGGCGACGCGGTGCTCGTGGCGGTGCCGTACAAGGCCTATCCGGAGCTCTCGACATCCTACGCCGCCGCGCTCAAGGGCAAGGTCGTGCTCGATGCCGGCAACGCCACCAAGGCGCGCGACGGCGAGCTCTACGACGAGGTCCAGGCCAACGGCATCGGCGCCACCTCGGAGAAGTACTTCCCCGGCGCCAGGCTCGTCCGGGCGTTCAACGCCGCCAACTACAAGGTCTTCGCCAAGGAGGGCGCCAACGGCGGGGCCGACCGGGCCGGCGGCCGCATGGCGATCCCGATCGCCGGCGACGACGCCAGCGCCCTCAAGGTCGCCGAGGGCCTCGTGCACGATGCCGGCTTCGACCCGGTGGTGGTCGGCGGCCTGAAGGACGCGAGCAAGTTCGCCATGGGCTCGCCGGGCTTCGGCCACGAGAAGACCGCGCCGGAGCTGCGCAAGACCCTCGGGCTGACGCCGTGACGATGGCCACCGGGCAACTCCCTCTCCCCTCTGCGGGGGAGGGCGCGTCGGAGCCGGTCCTTGCAACAAGTTGACCCGATGAATCACGCAACGCCGCCGAGCGAGGCCGCGCCTTCGAACGCCCTCGCGCGCCTGATCGGCGTCCGGCCCGGAGAGGGGCCGGCCCTGGCCTGGTCCTGGGCCTACATCTTCTCGATCCTGGCCGCCTACTACGTGCTGCGGCCGATCCGCGACCAGATGGGCGTGGCCGGCGGCATCGAGAACCTGCCCTGGCTGTTCACGGCGACGCTGGTCGGGATGCTGGCGCTGAACCTGCCCTTCGCCTGGCTGGTCAAGCGCATGCCGCGCGCGCGCTTCGTGCCGCTGACCTACCGGTTCTTCGGCGCCAACATCCTTTTGTTCGCGCTGGCGCTCTACCTCGCCCCGCCGGACTGGGACGTGTGGATCGGGCGGGTGTTCTTCGTCTGGCTCTCGATCTTCAACCTGTTCGTGGTGTCGATCTTCTGGGCGACCATCGTCGACGTGTTCTCGACGAGCCAGGGCAAGCGCCTGTTCGGCTTCATCGCGGCCGGCGCGACGCTCGGGGCGATCGCCGGCTCGGCGACGACCGCGCTGCTCGCCAAGACCGTGCCGACCTGGGGCCTGATGCTCGGCGCGGTCGCGCTGCTCGAATGCGCCGTGTTCAGCATGCGCGGGCTCGCCCGCCTGTCGGAACGGCTGCGGCAGGCGCCGTCCGGCGGGCCGGAGCAGGGGACGGGACAGGTGATCGGCGGCAGCGTGTTCGCCGGCGTCACCCGGACGTTCGCCTCGCCCTACCTCCTGAACATCTCGCTGTTCCTGCTGCTGTTCTCGGTGACCTCGACCTACCTGTATTTCCAGCAGGCGGCGATCGCCAAGGCGAGCTTCCCCGACCGGGCGGCGCAGACGGCGTTCTTCGCCGGCGTCGACCTGGCGGTGAACGTGCTGACGCTGGGGGTGCAGTTCTTCCTCACCGGGCGGATCGTGCGCCGGATCGGCGTCGGGCTCACCCTGGCGATCCTGCCCGCGCTGAGCATCCTCGGCTTCGGGCTGCTGGCGCTGGCGCCGTCCATCGCCGCCATCGTCGGCTTCCAGGTGCTGCGGCGGGCGGGCAACTTCGCGATCAGCCGGCCGATCCGCGAGGTGCTGTTCACGGTGGTGCCGCGGGAGGACCGCTACAAGGCCAAGAGCTTCATCGACACGGTAGTCTACCGCCTGGGCGACCAGGCCGGCGCGTGGTCCTATGCCGGCCTCGGGGCGCTCGGGTTCGGCGCGGCGGCGGCCTCGGTGGTGGCGGTGCCGCTCTCGGCGGCCTGGCTCGTCAACAGCCTGTGGCTCGGGCGGGCGCAGGAGCGGCGCCACCGCGCCGCGCGGGCGGCCGAAGCCCCCGGCTACGCCGACGGGATCTAAGGACCGGCCGGCGGCTCAGCGGCGGCGGGCGCGCACCCGGACCGGCCGCAGGACGGGCGCGCCCGCGTGGCGGTCGCCGAGCGCCCGGCCAACGAGGCCCGCGACGCCGATCGCCGCGCATCCGGCGAGCGCCGCGGCGACGCCCTGGCCGAGCCATTCGACAAACCCGAGGATCGCCATGCAACAGCCCTCCGAATCCTGCTCCAGGCTGAGCGCCCGATGGTTAACGAAAGGTTAATGCGCCGACGCCGCATCCCCGCCGCACAGCCGCCGCCCCGGGACGGGATCTGTCCGGCACCGCAACCGTTAAGCCGACGTTAACCCTGGCGCTTCGATGGAGCGTCGGACGCGACCGGCCTAGGGGAGGTCTCGAAGGCATGACCTGCTGGTCCGATTCGCGGCCCGTCCTGTGGCTCGCCCCGGCGCTCGCCCTCGTGAGCCTGCCCCTTATGATCGGGCCCCTTGCGATCGGGCCCCTTGCGATCGGGCCCGCCTCGGCGCAGGAACCGCTCTTCCTGCGCATCCGCCCCTCGGATGCGCCTCCGCCCGCGATCGGCTCCGGCGGGGTCGATCCGGAGATCGCGGCAGCGCGGGCGGCGCGCGAGGCGGTGTGGGAGCGCAGCACCGTCCGCGCGAACATCGCGATCGCCTCGGTCTGCACCGGCTGCCTCGGACGGCCGCCGGCGCCGACGCCCCTGCGGCCGGACCGGCCGCGGCCCGCCACCCCGCCGGAGAGCGCGCGCGCCGCGCTCGCTCCGGCCGAACCTTCCCCCGACGCGGCCGCCGGCCCCGCCGCGGACCCGACATCGACCCGAGGTGATCCATGACCCAAGCCCATCCGACCAGCGGCGCCGAGCCCGATGCCGCCTGCCCGGTCTCCCTGGAACTGCTCGGCGAGGTCTACCGGGCCGACGAGTACGACTTCCCCGAGATCGTCGCCGGCATCGCGCCGCTGAAGCGGGCGCAGCTCGCCGCCTACCTCTACGGCAAGAGCCACATGCACCAGCTCGGCCTGAAGGTGGCCCGCGCCTGCGAGCGCGAGGACCTGATCCGGGTCGCCGGCGAGGTCGGATCGGTGATCCACGGGCAGGCGCATCTCAAGCCCGCGCCCGCGCCCGTCCCGGTGGTCGAGGCCGGCGCGCCCAAGCCGAAGAAGGTCAGCCTCGGCGGGCCTGCCAAGAAGATCAGCCTTGGCGGCTCGGCCGCCAAGGGCCGCAGCTTCGACTGAAGCCCCTCTTTCTCGTCGGCCCGGATACGGCACCGGTGCCGCGCGGAGGGAGCCCGCGGCGCGCCGGTGCCGCTCGTCGCGCGCGCCTCGCCTGGAGTGTCAACGCATGTACGGTTCCTGGTTCAAGCTCGGGATGGACGCCACGATGCTGGCGTTCGAATCGCAGCAGGTGATCGGCATGCGGCTGATGATGCTCTCGGCGGGCGGGGCCGTCGGCCAGGCCGAGGCGCAGCGCATGGTCACCGAGAAGGTCGTGGCGGCGGGCGAAGCCGCGCTGATGATGGCGTCCGGCGCCTCGACCGCCAAGGTCATCGCCGGCTACCGGCGTAAGGTCCGGGCGAACGCGCTCCGCCTGTCGAAGCGCTGACGACCCCGCGCCGGCGCACGGATTCACGCCGGCTTCGCACCGCAACACCCGTTAACCCTGCCTTAACCACCGGCTTTCATCGTTTCCCCGGGACAGCAACGGGAGACGAGACATGGATCTGATCGAGCACCGGGTGCGCGAGCGCGCCTACTACATCTGGGAGGACGAAGGCCGCATCCACGGCCGGGCGGACGCCCACTGGCTGCGCGCCGAAGCCGAGATCGCCGCGCCCGCGCCGATCCTCACGATCGAAGCCGTCGCCGAGACCAGCCTCGCCCCGAGCCCGGCCAAGACCCTGAAGCCCCGCGCCAGCCGCGCCAAGGCCATTGCGAAGCCCGCCGAGGCCGCCGCGAAGCCTGCCGGCAAGACCGCTGCCAGCAAGACCGCTGCCGCCAAGCCGGCCCCGAAGGCCGCCGCGTCCAAGATCGCGGCCCCCAAGGCTCCGAAGGCGCTCGCGGCCGCCAGCCTCTCTGCCAAGCCGAAAGCCGCCCGCGCCTCGACCGGCGCCAGCCTGCACTGAGCCGCCGCCGAGGCCTCGAAACTCGACCGCAAGAGCCCGCCCCTCGACCGAGGGGCGGGCTCTTGCCGTTTCGAGGACCCGCTCGGCCCCTTCCCGGATGGCCGCGGATGCGGGATACGCCGATCCTGCAGGCGCGAGGGACGGATCCCCGAATCTCCGTAAGCCAGGGGTTGTGGTTCGCATGCCAGACGCCGTGAGCGGGGCCGACGCGCCCGCATCCGCCAAGCCGTCGGTCCTGACCCACCTCGCGGATCGCCGCATCGTGGCGATGCTCGGGCTCGGCTTCAGCTCCGGGCTTCCGTTCCTGCTGGTCTACGTCACGCAGTCGGCGTGGCTGTCGGAGGCGAAGGTGCCGATCGGCATCCTCGGGCTGCTGAGCGAGCTGACGCTGGCCTACAAGTTCAAGTTCCTCTGGGCGCCGTTCCTCGACCGCTACGACGCCCCGATCCTCGGGCGCTGGCTCGGGCGGCGGCGCGGCTGGATCGTGGCGACGCAGCTCGGCGTGGCGCTGACGCTCGCCGGCATCGCCTTCGGCGACCCGGCCGACTTCCTCGCCTGGACGGTGGTGTTCTCGCTGGCGCTGGGATTCGCCGGCGCGACGCAGGACGTGGTGATCGACGGCTGGCGCATCACCGCGGCGCCGCCCGAGCGGCAGGCGCTGATGTCGTCCTTCGCCGAGGTCGGCTGGCGGGTCGGCAACCTCGCGGCGGGCGCCGGGGCGCTCTACCTCGCCGACGCCTACGGCTGGCGCGCCGCCTACCTGTGCATGGCCGTGCTGATGGCGCCCGGGATGATCGCGGCCCTGATCGCCCCCGAGCCGGAGCCCGCCCGGCCCGCGACGCACGAGCGCGCCGGCTTCGTCGAGACCGTGGTCGCGCCGATCCGCGAGCTGGTGACGCGGCTCGGGCCGATGGCGGTGCCGATCCTCGTGATGGTCGCGGGCTTCCGCATGCCCGGCTACGTGTCGAGCGCGATGGCGATGCCGCTGTTCAAGAGCCTGCACTACTCCAACACCGACATCGCCACGGTGACCAAGCTGTTCGGCTTCGGCGTCGCGCTGGCCGGCACGTTCCTGGCGAGCTTCGTCGTGCCGCGGATCGGGATCCTCGCGAGCCTCGTCGCAGGCACCGTGTTCGGCTCGGCCTCGCACCTCGCGCTCGCCTACCTCGCGATCCACGGCGGTGACGGGGGAGCGGCGTTCTGGACCTTCGCGATCGCCGTCAGCGTCGACAGCTTCGCCTACGCCTTCGCCTCGATCGTGCTGATCACCTACATGTCGTCGCTGGCCGCGAGCGAGCACGCCGCCAGCCAGTACGCGCTGCTGACCTCGCTGTGCGCGCTCCCCGGCAGCCTGCTGGCCGGCGCCTCCGGCTTCATCATCGCCGATGTCGGCTTCGCCTGGTTCTTCGTCGGCACGGCGCTGATCGGCGTGCCGGTGGCGCTCCTGTGCGCCTATGTCTGGCACGTCCATCCGCGGACGGAGGCGCCGGCGGCGTGAGTCCGCGACGAGGGCCGTGGAACGGCGGCGAAGCTGTGCCGTTGTCCGACGAGAACCCTGCACCGGCCGGGATACGCGCGCGCCCCGCGCGCCGCCCTTTCCGACACGAGGACCCGATGACGCTCCGCACAGCCGGCCTTCTGCTCGCCCTGCTCGCCGTCCCGGCCGCCGCGCAGGCGCAGGTCTATCGCGACCGCGCGCCGGCTGGCCCGCTCGGCGAGACCGTGCCGATCACCGTCGGCGGCCGCGCGCCCTGGCAGCCGGCCTGGGCCTACGATTCCGGCGGCGACAACGACCGGCGGCCGGAGCTGCCCTATTACCAGCAGGGCCGCGGCCAGCAGACCGGCGGCCCCACGCGCAACCTGCTGCCCGACGACGGCCTGCGCCTCGTCCCGATCCCGCGCTGAGCCGATGAAAGCCGCGATCTTCGACATCGACGGGACGCTGCTCGACAGCGTCGACCTTCACGCGGAGGCCTGGGTCGAGGCCTTCCGCCACTTCGGCGTCGAGACCGACGTCGCCAAGGTCCGCAGCCAGATCGGCAAGGGCGGCGACGAGCTGATGCCGGTCTTCCTGTCGGAGGCGCAGCTGCGCGACCAGGGCGAGGCGATCGAGGCCTACCGCTCCGACCTGTTCAAGCGCGCCTACCGCGACCGGGTGAAGCCGTTCCCGGGCGTGCGCGCCCTGTTCGAGCGGATCCGCGCCGACGGCACGACGATCGCGCTGGCCTCCTCGGGCAAGCGCAGCGAGGTCGAGCACTACCAGGACGTGCTCGGCATCGCGGACCTCGTCGACGCGGCGACGAGCTCGGACGACGCCGAGCGCTCGAAGCCCCATCCCGACATCTTCGAGGCGGCGCTGAAGCGGCTCGAAGGCATCGACCCCGCCGAGATCGTGGTCCTGGGCGACACGCCCTACGATGCGCAGGCCGCCGGCAAGGCCGGGCTCGCCACCGTCGGCCTGCTGTGCGGCGGGTTCCCCGAAACCGACCTGAAGGCGGCCGGCTGCATCGCGATCTATCGCAGCCCGCAGCACCTGCTCGAAGACTTCGAATCCTCGCCGCTGGCAAAGCGCAACACGATCTGACGTCGAATCCGGTGCGCGCCCGCAATTGTCCCCGCAATCCTGGCATGCGTGTGGCCCGGATGCGACGCGGTCTCGCGCCGGCTACGGACAACGCAGGATAAGACTGGCGCGGGTGGCGCGAAAGGCGTAGCCACCCCGCCGGAACTTCCTGGGATCCTTCTAAGGACGGGGCGGATCATGCGTCAGACGGCCGAGACCAGCGTACAGACCTGGAATCCCTGCAGCGACAGGCCTCTCCACGAGCGGATCGCGGAGGCGGTCCAGAGCCGCGCCACGCCGATCAGCCAGCTCCTGCGCCTGATGTCGGCCCTCGACGCCGAGGGCAACGCCAACGAGAACCTGCGGCTTCAGCTGCGTGCCCGCATCGGCGCGCCGCTCAGCGCCTGAGGCCGACCCGCCCCGATGGGGGCCCGGCGTCGACGACGGTCCCGGCGATGCGCCCGCCGCCGGGGTGAGCCGGAGCAGGACGGCTGCCGGCGCCTCCCCGCATCTCGGCGCGACGCATCGACCGACCCGCAGGCCGTCGTCCTGACTTCAGCTCCTCAAGGCTGAACCCAGAGGCAGGCCGGCTCGCCCTTCACCGCAAGGCATTCGAACGGCGCGCCGCCGATCATCGCGCGGTGCTCGACCGCGCCGACGTCGGCGCGCCGGATCGCCTTGCAGCCGGGCCGGGTGCCGGCCCGGGCGAGGGCGGCGGCGCGGTCGGGGGCGGCGGTCGTAAGGAGGCGGAGCGACACGAGGGTATCGCAGGCCGCGACCCGATCGTCCGGCTGCGCGAGCGCGGGGGTGACGAGCATCGCGGCCAGCCCGATGCCGGCCCGGCACGCACGCCGTCGGAAATGCCGCTCGATCATATTTCCCTCGGCGGTCTGCGGACAGGCGGGACGGCCGCGCGAGGCGCGAAGGTCCGGAAGAAACGGCAACGCCGTCCGCGGCGGGCGGACGGCGCTGTCTGGCGGCCGATGCGACGCAGCGTCCGCGTCAGCGCTTGGTCTTCACCTTGGCCTTGCGGGCGGCATAGCGGGCGTCGCGGAGTTCCTTCTTCGCGGCGAGCTCGGCGGCCTTGCGCTCCTGCAACGCCGCGGCCTCGGCGGCCTCGCGGGCGATCTGGGCGGCGAGCTCGGCCTCCTCGCGGGCGCGCTTCTCTTCCGCGGCCTGCTTCTCGGCGGCGATGCGGGCGGCTTCGCGCTCGCGGAGACGGGTCTCGCGGGCCTGGACGAGCTCGGCCCGGGCCTTGGCCTTGGCGATCATCTCGGGGTCGTCGGCCGGGGGGCGCGCCTTGAACTTGGCGAGCAGGGCAGCCTTGGCGGCTGCGGAATTCTGGCGGCGGTCGTCGAAATTACGATAGTCGAATGCGCTCATCTGACCTTTCTCGTACGGTGTCTCACTTCGGGTTTCGGGAGCGTCCGCGACGGATCAATCCGCGGGACGGGGCCGGGGGAACGGGCCCTTCAGCAAATCGGATTCGGCAAGCCTGATTCCGCCTCGCGGCGAATCGAAAAAGCCAATGACCGACGGATGGGCGGCGTGCAACCTGAGCTGCATTCGGAAGTCGCCGCGATGGGTGACAATCGTCGTCGCGCCGTCGCAAATCCAGGGACAGATGCGGATATGCCGCAGCGGGACGATCGACGCCCCCGGACCGCTCCGTCCGGAGGCGTCGCTGTCGCGGATCAGGCCGCCTGGAGGTTTCCGGCCGACTGCTTGCCGGTGCGCCGGTCGTTCTCGATCTCGTAGGAGAGCTTCTGGCCCTCGATCAGGTTGCGCATGCCGGCGCGCTCGACGGCGGAGATGTGGACGAACACGTCCTTGCCGCCGTCATCCGGCTGGATGAAGCCGTAACCCTTGGTCTCGTTGAACCATTTCACGGTGCCCGTGCTCATGGCGCCTACCTCCGTCGTATCGATGTGTTGAGCCTGCCGGCCCGAGCGGCTGTCCACGCGCGGGGGTGGGCGAAGCAGGTTGGATGTCGAGATGGAATGTCAGTCGAAGCGACGCCCTTGCAAGTGGCTAAAGGGACAGCGGGCGGAGCAACCCGGCGGCGGCCGGCAAGCATCGACGCACGCTGGAGTTAGGTCGCGGCCTGCCGTCTGACAAGAGTCCGGCCGACAGTCCCGGCGCCGCCCCCTGCGAAGGCCGCCGAAGGTTGCCGCAGCCGGCCCGGCCGTCTAGGTTCGGCCCGGTGCGCGATGGGGTCCGGACGGAGGGTCCGGCGCCCGATCACCCCGGATCCGGCTCGGGCGGGGGACCACCGGCAGCGACCTTCCTTAAGGCCTGCTCCGGCATGATCGGCATCGCGACGAGGGGGGACTTCGAGATGAGCGCGACGGAATTTCCGCACGCCGCGGACGTGCAGCGGACGGCCGGCCCCTGCGCGTGACGCGACGGAACCCGGATCGCGCCACCACCGTCCCGCGCGGCCGCAACGGCGCCTTCGCCGGCGCCGTCATGGCCGCCGGCCTGTCCCTGGCCGCCTCGCCGGCCGCGGCCTTCGACCTGTTCGGGTTGTTCGGCTCCGAGGAGGAGCCCCTGGCGCCGAGCGCCACCGCGCTGCCCTACGCGCTGAAGATCCAGGGCACCGACGATTCCGACCTGGAGAAGACGCTGGAGGACACCTCGACCCTCCACCGCCTGCGCCGCGAGCCGCCGCCGGACGGGGAAGGGCTGGTGCGCCGCGCCGAGGCCGACCTGCGGCGCCTGCCCGACGCGCTCTCCGGCTACGGCTACTACGCCGGCCGTGTCACCGTCCGGATCGAGGAGGTGGTGCTCGGCGGCGAGGCCTCGCTGATCGCCGCCGCGCGGGCGGCGGATGCCGAGCGCGCCCGCGCCCTGGTCCCGGTCCGCATCGCGGTCGATGCCGGGCCGCTCTACACCCTGCGCACCGTCACCGTGCGCGACCCGCAAGGCGCCGCCTTCCCCGAGGAGGTGCTGCCGAAGCGCTTCAGCCGCGTCGACGACGAGACGCCGGCGCGCTCCAGCCTCGTGCTCGCCCGCGAGGCGAAGATCGTCGACCGCTTCCGCGAGCGCGGCCACCCCTTCGCCAAGGTGGTGTCGCGCGATCCCGTCGTGGACGACGCCGCCCACGTCATGGACGTGAACTTCACCGTCGATCCCGGCCCGCAGGCCGGCCTCGGCGCGGTCACGGTCCGCGGCACGAAGGACATCGACCCGGCGGTGGTGCGCTCCTTCATCGACGCGGAGCCGGGCGACCCGTACTCGCCGAAGGCGCTCACCGACATGCGCCGGGCTCTGGTGAAGGTCGAGGGCCTCGGCTCGGTGCGGGTGCGCGAGGGCGAGGCGCTGGATGCGCAGGGCAACCTGCCGATCTTCGTCGACGTGACCGAGCGCGACCGCAACCTGATCGGCGTCTCGGCCCGCTACTCCACCGTCGACGGCCCCGGCATCCGCGCGACCTACGCCAACCGCAACCTGTTCGGCGGCGGCGAGACGATCCGGCTCGACGCCGACCTGTTCTACCTCGGCAACGATCTCTACGCCACGCAGCGCAAGCTCGCCGGCATCGAGTCGAACGGGCTCGGCGGGCGGTTGTCGGCCACCTTCGTGAAGCCGGCCCTGTGGGGCACCCGCAACGACCTGATCGCCAACCTGTTCGCGGGTCGCGAGGCGCAGCAGAGCTACGTCGCGGACGCCGCCGGCGGGACGCTCGGCGTCCGCCACCGCTTCTCGGACACGTTCTACGCGCAGGTCGGCGTCGAGGGGCAGGCGGGCCGCGCCCAGGACGCGCTCGGCAAGGTCGATTACCGCCTGGTCGGCATCCCGGTCTCGATGTCCTACGATTCGACCGACAACCTGCTGGACCCGACCAGGGGCGTCCGGCTGACGGCCTCGGCGACGCCCTATGCCGGCTTCCTCGGCTCCGATCCGTCGATCTTCGTCGCCAAGGCGCAGGGCTCGACCTACTACGCCCTGGACGAGGACGCGCGGTACATCCTCGCCGGCCGCCTCGGCTTCGGCTCGATCTCCGGCGCGAGCCTGGAGGACATCCCGGCCAACATCCGCTTCTTCGCCGGCGGCGGCGGCTCGGTGCGCGGCTTCCCCTATCGCACGCTCGGCCCGCGCGGGCCGTTCAACCTGCCGGTCGGCGGCCGAAGCCTGCTGGAAGCCTCGTTCGAGGCCCGGATCAAGGTCACCGACACGATCGGCGTGGTGCCGTTCTTCGATGCGGGCACGGCGTTCGCCGGCTCGCTCCCCGACTTCGACGAGCGCATCCGCACCGCGGTGGGCCTCGGGCTTCGCTACTACACCGGCATCGGCCCGATCCGCGTCGACGTCGCATTCCCCCTCGACCGGATCAAGGGCAACCACGAGCGCCCGGTCGCCCTCTACATCAGCCTCGGGCAGTCGTTCTGATGGGGATTCGGGATCGGTTCGCGCGCGTTCTCCCTCCCCCCGCAGGGGGGGGAGGGATCCGCGTCGCCGTCGCGATCCTGCTCGTCCTCGGCCTCGCCGCGCCCGCGGCCGTCACCCAGGCCGCCGACGAGGCCGAGAAGACCGTGCTCGGCGGGCTGCTGTCGCGCGCGCTCTCCACCCCGTCGTCGCGCGTCGCCATCGGCGCGGTCGACGGCGCCCTCTCGTCGGACGCCACGATCCGCGACGTGGCGATCAGCGACCGCGACGGCGTCTGGCTGAAGCTCGACCGGGCGCGCATCGTCTGGCGCCGCCTCGCGCTGCTCTCCGGCCGGCTCGAGGTCGACACCCTCGAGGTCGGCCGGCTCGACGTGCTGCGGCGCCCGGTGCCCTCCGCCGTCGCCGCGACGCCGGAGCCCGACGGCACCCTGCTGCCGGACCTACCGGTCAAGGTCGAGATCAAGGACTTCTCGCTCGCCGAGCTCGTCCTCGGCGAAGGGCTCGCCGGGCAGCCGGCGCGGCTCTCGGCCAAGGGCCGGGCGAAGCTCGGCGCGCCGTCCGAAGGGCTCGACCTCGACGCGGCGGTGCAGCGCCAGGATGCCGGCGGCCGGTTCGGCCTCAAGCTGCTGTTCGTGCCGCAGGGCGTGCGCCTGGAGCTGAAGGCGACCCTGAACGAGCCGGCCGGCGGCCTGCTCTCCAGGGGCCTGAACATGCCCGGCGCCCCGCCTGTCGACCTCGACCTCGACGGCCGCGGGACGCTGGACGCCTGGAACGCCCGCCTCGACTTCTCCGCCGGCGAGACCATCGGCGCCCAGGGCGGCGCCCGGATCTCGCGGGTCGGGGCCGAGCGGCGCCTCGCCCTCGACCTCGCCGCGCGCATCGAGGGCCTGCTTCCAGGCCCGGCCGCGGCGGTGTTCTCCGGCACGACCAAGCTCGACGGCGCCCTCGGGTTTTCCGATGGCGGCGCGCTCAGAATCGACCGGCTCGAGCTGACCTCGCGGACCGCCCGCCTCGACGCGCGCGGCACCCTGGACGCGGCACGGAACGCCGACTTCACCCTCCAGGCCCGCGCCGTGCCGACCGAGGGCGGGGTGACCCGGGCCGCCGACAGCGAGCTCAAGACCCTGGTGTTCGACGGCAGCCTGAAAGGCCCGCTCGCCCGGCCGCACGTGGCGGGCAGCCTGAAGGCCGCCGGCCTGCGCACCCGGGACAGCGCCCTGGACCTCGTCGAAGCCCGGCTCGCGGCCGAGCCCGCCGCGGCCGACCGCTTCGACCTCAGCGCCGACGCCCGGGTCGAGGGGCTGACGCTGCCCGACCCCGCCCTGCGGCGGGCGCTCGGCGCACGCGCCGCCTTCGACATCCGCGGGACCCTGGAGCCCGACAACGCGGTTTCGGTCTCGCGCCTGCACGTCGAGGCGCCGACGATGCGGGCGGACTATGCCGGCCGTGTCGGGCGCAACACGCTCACCGGCACGGTCGAGGCCGCGCTGTCAGACCTTTCGGCCTTCTCCGACCTCGCGGGTCGGCCGCTCGCCGGAAGGCTGTCGGGCACGGCCAAGCTCGGCGGCGATCCGGCGCGGAAGGCCGTGACCGCGGAGGTGGATGTCCGCACCGAGGCGCTGTCCCTCGGGCGACCGGCGCTCGACGGGCTGCTCGGGGCGGCTCCGCGCGTCACCGGGCGCCTGTCCCAGGTCTACGACGGCTACGCCTTCGACGGCGCGAAGCTCGAGGGCGCGGCCGTCGTCGCGCGCCTCGACGGCCGCGCCACCGCCCGGGTCGCCGACGCCAAGCTCGACGTCGACCTGAAGGACCTGTCCGCCCTCGACGACGCGCTCGCCGGGCGGGCCGGGCTGTCCGGGCGGCTCTCGGGGACCCTCGAGCATCCCGACCTGTTCGCCCTCGTCAGCGCGTCCGAGGCCAGCGCCATGGGCCGCCCCGTGCGGGGCCTGAAGGTCGAGGCGACCCTCAAGGACCTGACCGGCGCGCTCGACGGCACGGTCGCCCTCGGCGGCACCGTCGGCGGCAAGCCGCTGCAGGGAGGGGCCCACCTCGCGCGCTCGGGGGCCGACTGGCGCCTCGACCGGCTCGGTCTCGGACTCGGCTCGGTGACCCTCGACGGCAGCGCCGCGCTCGACGCCGCGACCCGGCTGACGGAGGGCGCGGTCCGGCTCAAGGCGGCCGACCTCGACGACCTCACGCCGCTGGCGCTGACGCGGCTCGCCGGCCACCTCGACGCCGACATCGCACTGTCCCGCGCGAGCGGCCGGCAGGACGCGACGATCCGCGCGACCGGCGCGCGCCTGCAGGCCGGCGCGATCGGCCTCGCCCGGCTCGACGCGGACCTGACGGGACAGGACCTTCTCGGGGCGCCGCGGATCGACGGGCGGGCCGAGGCCGACCGCATCGTCGCCGCCGACCAGATCCTCGACACGGTGCGCCTGACGGCGGCGGGCTCCCCGGCGGCGACCGATCTCGTGCTCAAGGCGCGCGCCCGCGGCTTCGACCTCGACGGCGCCGCCCGCCTCGTGCCGGGCCACGGCTCGGACGCGGCCACCCGGATCGACCTGCTGCGCGTCTCCGCCGCGCGGGGCGCCGACCGGCTGGCGCTCGCGGGCCCTGCGACGGTGACCCTCGAAGGCGGCGGCGCGCGGATCGATGACCTGACGATCGCCGCGGGCGGCGGCCGCGTCACCGTCGCGGGCAAGGCCGGGCGCGACAACGACCTGACGATCGGCATCCGCGCCCTGCCGCTGGCGCTCGCGCGCATCGCCGCGCCCGGCCTGGCGCTGAGCGGCACCCTGGACGGCGAGGCCGCGATCCGGGGGCCGACGGATCGGCCGCAGGGGCACTACGCCCTCACCGTCGCCCGCCTCGTCACGCCGGAGACGCGCAAGGCCGGCCTGCCGCCGATCGAGGCCCGGGCGTCGGGCGACCTCGGCGACGGGCGGATCGGGCTCGACGGCCGCATCACCGCGGGGCCCGGCGTCGCGATGACCCTGTCCGGCTCGCTGCCGGCGGCGGCCGGCGGCAGCCTCGCGGTGAAGGCGCGGGGAACGCTCGACGCGGCGCTGGCCAACAGCCTGCTCAGCGTCGGCGGCCAGCGGGTCGCCGGGCGGGTGGCGATCGATGCGGGGGTGACGGGCACGCTCGCCGCACCGCGGGCGGAGGGCAGCGCGACGCTCTCGGGCGGCAGCTTCACCGACCCGCTCAACGGCATCCGGCTGACCAACATCGAGGGCCGCGCCACGGGGCGCGGCGACGCGGTCGTGCTGGAACGCCTCACCCTGGCGACCCGCAACGGCGGGACGCTGCGCGCCGACGGCCGCGTGGCGCTCGAGCCCCAGGCCGGGTTCCCGGGCACGATCCGCATCGCGGGCGAGCGCGCCGAGCTGATCTCGAGCCCGCTGATGACGGCGGTGGCGAGCCTGAACCTCGCGCTCTCCGGCCCGCTGTCGCGCACGCCGCGGATCGCCGGCCGCGTCGACGTGGTCTCGATCGACGTGTCGGTGCCTGACCGGCTGCCCGCGACGGTGCAGCCGCTGCCGGGCATCCGCCGGGTCAACACCCCGCCCGACATCCGCGCCCGGCTCGACGCCAAGGCCCTACGCGGGGCGCAGGTGGCGGCCGTGGGAAGACGCGGCGCGCGCGGCAAGCCCGCCGTGCCGTTCGACGCCACCCTCGACGTCGCGGTGAGCGCTCCGAACCGCATCTTCGTGCGCGGGCGCGGCATCGACGCCGAGCTCGGCGGGAGCTTGCGCGTCACCGGCACCTCGCGCGACCCGAACGCGAACGGCGCGTTCGAGCTTCGGCGCGGGCGTCTCGCGGTGATCGGGCAGCGCCTCGACTTCACCCGCGGCCGCGTGACCTTCGGCGGCGCCATCGCGGCCCCCGACCTCGACTTCGTCGCCGAGACCAAGGCCACCGACATCACCGCCCGCATCGCGGTCTCGGGGCCGGCCGACAGCCCGGTCTTCGCGATCTCCTCGGACCCGAGCCTGCCGCAGGACGAGGTGCTGTCGCGGCTGCTGTTCAAGAAGGCGTCGGGCAGCCTGTCGCCGTTCCAGGCGCTGCAGCTGGCGCAGGCCGTGTCGCAGCTCTCGGGCGGGGCAGGGGGCGTCGACGTGTTCGAGGCGGCGCGCAAGGGCCTCGGGCTCGACAGCCTCGACGTCTCGACCGGGACCAGCGGCGGCCCGGCGCTCGGCGCCTCGCGCTACCTCAGCGATCGCCTCAGCGTCGGCATCAAGGCCGGCGCCAAGCCGGCCGACACGGGCGCGACCATCGACTACGACGTGACGCGCCGGGTGAAGATCCAGGGCGAGGCCGGCAGCGACGGCCGCACCAGCGTCGGCGTCGGCGCGGAATGGGAATACTGAGCGCGCGACGCGCTCAGTGGCGGGCGAGGCCGGCCTGCTTCGGGCCGACGGCCTGGGCGAGGCGCCGGCCGACATGCAGCATCGCCCTCTCGATCAGGGCGAGCGTCGGCGGATCGTTGTCGAGCTTGGCGTACTCGTAGGCGACGATCAGGCCGTCGGCGATGCCTTCGAGCAGGCTGACGGTCTCGCTGGCCGCGTCGGCCAGTTGACGGAACGGATCGCCGGACGTCCCCTCGGCGGCCCGAGCCTCCGCACTGTGAGCCTCGGCGACGTGAGCCGTGCAGCGGTCGAGGATCCCCTGCGACGCCTCGATCGTCTTGCGGGTCTCCTCGATGATCTCGCGCATCTCCGCGACGAGGGAAGGCTGGTCCGCGACCTTCGGGTGATCGATGCTCATGCTGATATTGCCCCCACGACGGAGCAAGCTTGCATCCTATGGTTGAGATGCGTCAACAGGATTCGCATGTCGCGCGACGTCGCACGGTCGGCCGCAAGGGGCCGGTGCCAAGGGGCCGGTGCAAGGGTCCGGTGGAGACGGGTGCAGGACGGGAAGCGGAACCGGACGTGCGTCAGGAAGCGTCCGAACGAAAACGAGCCGCGCCCGTTTCCGGGGCGGCTCGCAGGTGGCACATCCGACGCGACCCCGCAGGGTCGCGCCCGAGGGTCACTTGATCAGCATCAGCAGGGCCTTGCCGGCGGGGGACTTCAGCTCCTTGGCGTCGAGCGTGCCGTCGTTGTCCGGGTCGGCGGCCTGGAAGCGGTCGGCGACGGCGGCGAGGTATTCCTTCTTGTCGATCGTGCCGTCGTTGTCTGGGTCGGCCTTCTTCAGGCCGGCGGCGCTCAGGCGGCCCTTCAGCTCCTTCTTGTCGAGGGTGCCGTCGGCATCCTTCTCGAGGCGATCGAAGGTCGCCGAGGCGGTCGCCTCGATCTCCTTCATGTCGACGGTGCCGTCGTTGTCGGTGTCGATCATCTTGACCGCCTGGGCGCCGGTCATCGGCTTGGCGAAGGCGACGGGGGCGGTCATGGTGGCCGAGGCCAGGACGAGAGCGGCGAAGGTGCTGGAAAGACGAAGGGTCATTGCCGAATTATCCCGAAATGTGTTGCGCGAACTTCCTACGCGTGACGATTGCACTGCACAAGCGATTTCTCTCGATCGATTGCTGAGGTTGCCCATGGCGCGTCCCACGCCGAAGGCGGGGCGAGCCCGGCGCGACATCCCTGCGGGCGCGGGCGCGAGCCCAACGCGCCATCGTCCGCGTCGTTGCGAAGGCTCGCCGAATCGCTATCGTCCCGACGCACGGTGCGCCCCGAACGGCCGACGCGGGGGCCGGCGTGCCGCCCGCCCCACCCTCCAGCGCGAGACCCCGATCCGATGGCAGCCCGTCCGCTGATCTTCTATCCCGACCCGCGGCTGGACGTGCCGTCCGACCCCGTGACGGCCTTCGATGCCGATCTCGGCGACCTCGCCCGGGACGTGACGGAGACCCTCGATTCGGCCGCGGCCGCCGGGTTGACTGCGGCGCATCTCGGCGTGCGGCGGCGCCTCGTCGTGCTGCGCCCGGAGCCGGGCGGGCCGGCCATGGTCTACGTCAACCCCGAGATCGTCGACCGCTCGCCCGAGCGCGTCACGGCGCGGGAGGGCAGCGTCTCGATGCCGGGCGTGTCCGAGCCGGTCGAGCGGGCGGCCACGATCCGGGTGCGGTTCCAGGATCTCGACGGCGTCGAGCAGGAGGAGGCGGCCGAGGGGTTTCGGGCCGCCTGCCTCCAGCACGAGATCGACCAGCTCGACGGCATCTTCTGGATCGCCCGCCTCTCGCGCCTGCGCCGGGAGCGGGCGGTGAAGCGCTTCGCCAAGCTGCGGGCGCAACCGTGAGCGCGATCCCGTCTTGAGGCCATCCGGCCTTGGGCCGCGCCGTGCCGGCCACGCCGGCTCGATCACGGAGGCTTGACGCCGGGACAGAGGCTTGGCCCGATGCCGGCCTGCGCTTAGGAGGAGGCATGCGTCTCGCGATCCTGCTCGCCACGTCCCTGTCCGCCCTGGCCGTATCCCGGCCCGTGCAAGCCCAGGCGCCGGGCAGGCCGGCCAAGCCGGCGCCGGCCGTGCAGGGGCCGGTCTCCGCACCGGTGATCGCGTGCCCGTCGCTGGCGAACTACCGTCTCCTGCGGCGGGAAGCGCCCGACGAGGCCGCCGCGCTCGCACGCCTGGGCGATGCCAAGGCCGACCACCTCGGCTGCACGGCGTTTCCGCGGGATCGGATCGCCGCGCTCGCCGAGCACGTCGCCCTCGGCGGCGCGCAGTACGATTGCCTGGCCCTGCAGGGCACCGCGATCTGCCAGTGGACGGCGACCGGCACCGTCGACCTGCCGGTGCCGGCCAAGTCGCAGCCGAAGCCGTCGGCCGCCGACAGGGGCCGACGCTGAGGCACCGTCCGGCGCGCGCGGCGGCGATGCCGGGGACGGCGCCGGGAGCGCGTTCGCGACCGGGCCCGGCTGCGCTCGCGTCCTGGACCGGATGCACGCGCCGGTTGTAACGTTTCGGTCCCGGCCGCATTTCGCGGCGCGGATCAGGACGCGAGACCGATGGCACCGACCGACTCCGAGACCGTCCCCTGCGCCTGCCCCGACTGCGTCTGCGCGGTCGCGCCGGGCCATGGCATCGCGCGCGCGGGCAAGACCTTCTGCTGCGAGGACTGCGCCGCCGGCCACCCGGACCATGCCGGCTGCGGCCATTCGGGCTGCGCCTGCCACGGCTGAGGCCGCGGGTTCCTGAGCCGGTCAGAACCGCGCGGTCAGGAAGATCCGGACGTTGCGCCCGGCGAGCAGGATCTCGTCCTTCTTGAACGAGGCCGAGTTGCGGATGCGGTCGTCGAGCAGGTTGCGGCCGGCAAGGCCGAGCGTCACCGCGCTCGCGCCGTAGACCGCCGGGTCGAGGGGCTCGGTGTAGCTCACCTCGGCGCGCAGGTCGTCGAAGCCGGGCGTCGTCGTCTCCAGCGGCGCGACCTCGGTGTGGGCGAAGGCGTGCAGCAGGAAGACGCGGGCGTACCAGCCGTCCGCCCGCACGAACGCGCCGCCGCCGACCCGGTGGGGCGGGATCCGCGGCACGTAGGTGTTGTCGTCGAACTGCGCGCGGACGAAGTCGTACTGCGCCTCGAGGCCGGCCCAGCCGTCGCCCACCGGGATCAGGTCGAGCTGCGCGCCGATCTCGGCACCGTAGAAGGTGGCGTTGCGCTGGGAGTAGACGATCTGCTGCAGCGCGTCGTCGGAGCCGCAGGAGGCGAAGTCGTCGCCGCAGCGGGTGCCGGTCTCGCGCTTGTAGATGAAGCCGGTGTAGCGGGTGTAGTAGCCCGTCGCGTCGAGGCGCAGCGGACCTTCCGCCCGGCGGATGCTGGCCTCGACGGTGCGCGCCCGCTCCTTCTTGAGGTCGGGATCGCCGATCTCGAAGGTCGCGGTCGCGTCGTGCGCCCCGCGCGAGTACAGCTCGAAGGCGGTGGGCGCGCGCTCGACGTAGGACCCGTTCAGGCTCGCGACGAAGCCGTAGGGCAGGTCCTGCAGGGCGCCGAAGCTGAGGCTCTTGGGGGCGAACTTGCGCCGCCGCCCGAAGGCGAGCGGATCCTCGCCCTCGACCGGCAGGTAGCTCCCCGGGAACTGCGTCGCCGTGCCGGTGGAGCGGTCGCCCTCGATCCGCCCGGCGGCCTGGAAGCGCAGGCCGTGGCCGACGTTCAGCTCCTCGAACAGGTAGACGGCGTTCGAGCGGGAATCGGTCGGTGCCAGCAGGGTGCCGGCCTCGCCCGAGGTCCCGATCTCGCGCCGCCCGGCCTGGAGCCCGAGCGCCCCGGTCAGCGTGCCGAGGGCGGTGAAGACCGGCACGTGCTGCAGCTCGACGCGGCCCTCGGCCTCGCGGTTCTTGAAGGTCGCCTGCACCCCGTCGAGGCCGTCCTCGCCGAGGCCGATCTCCTGGTGCTTGTAGACCGAGCCCCCGGCCCAGAACCGGATCACCTCGAACGGTCCCTCGAGCGGCCGAACTTCGCCGCGCGCCAGCACCCGGTCCTGGTTCGGGTTCAGGCGCGTGCGGCTCTCGGCCGCCTCGCCGCCGGGGATCTGGTAGAGCGCGTCGTAGTGGCTGTACGAGATCCCGACGAAGCCGCGGTCGCCGATCACCGACATGCCGACCGCGCCGCCCTGCGAGCGGTTGGCGGAGTTGGCCTGGATGCCGGCGGGCGTGTCGTAGCTGTCGGCGCCGGTCCGGAAGCCGTCGGCATGGACCGCGACGTTCTCCGAGCCCGCATCGACGGTGCCGGCCACGAGCCGGCCGTTGTCGACGCTGGAATAGCCGGTGGTGACCTGGCCGGCATAGCCGCGCGGCGGGATGAAGGTCGGCACACGGTTGTTCTCGGAGGAGACCACGCCGCCGATCGCCTGGCTGCCGTAGCGCAGGGTCGCGGGCCCGCGGATCACCTCGATCCGGTCGGAGACCAGCGGGTTGATCGGCACGCCGTGGTCCTCGCCGAGCTCCGAGACGTCCTGGATGCCGACGCCGTTCTCCTGGATCCGCACCCGGCTGTTGTCGAGGCCGCGGATGATCGGCCGGCTGGCCGCGCCCGGCGCGTAGGTCGAGGCCGAGATGCCGGGCCGGTCCATCAGCGCGTCGCCGAGCGTGCGCGGCTGCTCGCGGGCGATCTGGTCGCGCGTCACCACCGTCACCGGCGAGAAGGTGTCGACGGCCACCGGCAGGATGCCCGCCGGCAGGCTCGCCTCGGGCGCCGCCTTCGGCCCGGGCTGGATCGGGCTCGCCGTGGTGACGCTGAGCTCGGACAGGGCGACCGCGTCCTGCGCCCGCGCCGCACCCGGCAGCAGGCCCAGGCTCAGTCCCAACAGCGTCGCCCGGAATCTCGCTTGCCCGCTTCGCATCACGCCTCGTCACATTATGTTATAATGTTTCAATATGCGGATGTAACACAATAACAAGACAAGAAACGAACCGTGGCGCCGCTCGCGCCCCGGGCGTTGCGGTGCGGCCACAGCCGTATCCCCCGGTCAGCGGATGGCGGCGAGGTAGCCCGAGACGGTGAGGATCGAGACGATCGTCGAGACCAGCACGACGTTCGAGGTCACGGCGGCCTCGCGCCGGTAGAACTCGGCGAGCATGAACGGCCCGGTCCCGGTCGGCAAAGCCGCCATCAGCACGGCGGTGTGCAGCAGCAGCGGCGGCAGGCCGAAGGCACGCGCGAGGCCGTAGGCCAGCAGCGGATGCGCCACGAGCTTGAGCCCGACGAGCAGGGCGGTCGCGGCGACCGGGCGTTCGTCCGACACCCTCGGGCGGGCGAGGAACAGGCCGAGCGCGACGAGCGCGCACGGGGCGGCCGAGCCGCCGAGCAGCTTCAGGAAGGTCTCGGCGGGAAGCGGCACGGCCGCGCCCGAGAGCGGGACCAGCGCGCCGAGGGCGGGCGCGATCAGCAGCGGGTTGCGCACGAGCGAGCGGGCGACCTTCAGGATCAGGTCGGAGCGCCGCCCCTCGGCCTGAAGCCCGATCTCGATCAGGACGATGGCGAGCGCGAACACCACGCAGACGGTCATGATCGCGGCGATGGTGGTCGGCGCCAGCGCCGCCGGGCCGAGCGCCACCAGCGCCAGGGGAAAGCCCATGAACCCGGTGTTGGCGTAGGCCGCGTTGAGGCCGTCGATCGCCGCGTCCGCGAGCGGCAGCGGCCGGCGCAGGCGGAACGTCACGGTGGCGGCGAAGACGATCACGCTGCTCAGGCCGAACACCGCGATGAAGCCGGGCTGCCAGATCTCGGCGGCATGGGTGTGGGCGATCACGTCGAAGAGCAGCGCCGGCAGCGCCAGGTAGACGACGTAGCGGTTGAGCTCCGCCGTGGCGCCGTCGCCGAGCACGTCGAGCCGCCGCACCAGCCACCCCGCGAAGATCAGCGCGAAGATCGGCAGCACGACCATCAGGGTCGAGAACATCAGGAAAACCGCGTCCGGGACAGGTCCGTCGCGTCCTAGCCGCGACGGCCGTCCGCACCAAGGCGCGAGCCCCGTCCGGAGGGGCGCGTGGATCGATACGGGGGAGGGCGGTTGGCGGAAGCGGATGTCCGCCGAAGCGCCTGAAATTTCGCAGTTTCTGAGTATACTTAGCTTTACATACATAATCCCTACCCACATCTAGACCCATGCTGGTGATGCGGATGGCCGCGGACAAAGGCGAACGTCAGATCGATGTGCAAGAGTGCGGGAGCGGCGTTCGTGAGGCCCGGCCGGGCTCGGCTACCGCGCGAGCGGCCGGGCTGGGAAGATCAGCGGCGTGTGTCGAGCATCGCCCCGAGGTCGGCGCGTCGAGCTAGGCCCTCGGTGACACGGCGTCGGGCGACAGCCCGATCAAGCGCGGCATCCGCCTCGTCGCTCAGCCTCTCGGTGCGAGCGAAGTCGGCGACGGCCCAGCGAATCTGGAAGATAGCGAGCGCAGTGAGGATCGCCTTCATGGGACGCCTCCCGCCGCCGGAAGTAGATCTTTGAGCGCTGGCCCTGCTTGGCCACATGGGCTTCGTTGGTTTTCGAACGATAGGCGGTGTCGGCCCAGACGTCGCGCCGTGTTGGCTGGATCGAGGACGTTGGCCAGTTGCGCTCCGTCGTGGGCAGCCGCGCTGGTGACGGTGAAGCGGCGGACGAACCCGTGCTTCCGGTCGATCGAGCCATGCGTCTTGTACCCGAACCTCGGGATGGCGATCTCTGCCCTGGCCTTCGAGCCGTCCACCTTCGCTGGGCGCGCCTTGGCCCGCTTCAGCGTTCAGCGGGCGTCGCGATCTCATCTCGAGAGAGCTCCTTCGGCTTGGACGCCCATGCCTCCGGGATCCGGCTCTCCTTCAGATCCGCCTTCTCCGCATCCGTGTTGCGTTGGCGCGGGGCCGCGATGATCGAAGCGTCGATGATCTGGCCCGACATTGCGAGATAACCCTTGCCCTTTATCCAGGCGTCGAAGGCGGCAAACAGCTCCTCGATCGCGCCGGCCCGGGTCAGGTGCTTCCGGAACAGCCCCACCGTCTTGGCGTCGGGCAAGCCATTCTCGAAGCCGAGGCCGAGGAAGCGCATGAAAGACAGCCTGTCCCGGATTTGGAACTCGGTCGCGTCATCCGACAGCGTGTAGAGCGTCTGAAGGATTAGGATCTTGAACATCAGCACCGGGTCGTAGGGTGGGCGACCACCCTTCGATCCGTCGGACCGCTTCAGCGCGGTCGCTAACATCGGCCGGAACGCCTCGAAGTCGATCAGCGCCGCGAGCTACACCAACGGATCGCCGTTCTCCGACAAACGCTGATACCGCTTTAAGGATGGAACGCTCCTCGCTGGCGGTCGATCTCCGCGAACGTGGCTTCGACCGAAACGAAGCGTTCGTGGGCCTGAGCTTTGCGATGCTGGGGATGGCAATCTGGATGCAGTGCGACTCGGTAGGCGCGGCGCGCGGCCGTGAGTACGAACGCCGGACATTGCGGGTGCAATCCGACCCTGCGGTAGGTCGGATCCTCGCCTTGGCTTGCGCGTGGCATAGTACGGGCGTCAGCCAGCTCGCTCTGAAGATGGCCGATCTGGAGTTGGGCTGTGCGCAGCTCCGCGCCGATCGCACGCGCCTGTCGTTCGGCAAGGCCATGAGCCTTCTCCCGATCTTCAATCTCCTCGCGCAGGGCGACGTAGGCCGGCAGTGCCCAGGCGATCATTGCGAGGGTCAAGACGGCATACAGCGCGGGCGCGTGGATCAGCAGCGCGATAGCCAATCCCAGAGCGACGGTACGACCAGGAAACCCAAGTGCGCGGCGCAGCCAAGCACCTTGTCGCATGTTGAGCGCGAACATCGTCACTCGCCGAGCTCGTCCTCGAGGTTGCCCCACTGCATGTCGCCGCCCCGCCCGCGCCAATCGTAGATGCTCAACAGCTTGGCGGTGGCGGTCAGTTGCTCTTCGTTTCCAGGCGCATGTCCACGGATTGCCACGCCGCAGCATGCCAAGCGCGCGCGAAGAGCCATCGCACGGTCCTGAGGCAGAGTGCGATTGTTCTTAAGATACAATCCGTCGAGCACGTAGCCTTTGCTTGTGTAGCGTAACTCGGCAATCGCGCCTGGCTCATCTAGATCAGGCCGATGCTCAACAAAGACGTAGCGTCCAGTCATCACTTCGGCCACCTTGCTTCGAAGGCAGTTGCCGAACCGCCGCCCAGCATCGATCAGGGCAGGACCGCTGTCCAGGACATGCAACGACGGGTCGGTTTCGAAGATCGATGTGCGGTCCGGCAGGCGGTCGAACCGCTCTGCCCAACGCTTGAGCCAATGGCTGACCGTGAGTTTGACCGCGATGCCATCGAGGGACTGACGCAAGGCTTGATCGGTCGCTGTCCGACAACGAGCACGCAGATACGCGACGGCGGCGTTGAGGGTTTTCGCGTCCGCGATGCTTCGAGTCCTGGCAAAAACGCTGGGATGCAGCAGAACTAGGTCAAGCACGGCGAGTGCCTGGATCTGCCCAAATTTCAAAGGACCGGTCGATTGGGCAATGAGACGGACCCTAAGGCGATCGACGGCGTCGTCCGAGGCGAAGATCCGCAGCAGGGTGCCGTAGCACTCCGGGTGTGTTGCCGGTTCGAGCCCAAGGCGGCGCAGAGCGCCGATCAAGCCCTTCGGCACCGCTCCAAGGATAGCGCGCAGGACGTGCTGGGGCCGCTGGGTAGTGAGCGCCGCGCCGATCCGTCCGAGGGGGTTGGTAGAAATGCCGGGCCGATCGTTGCCGCATTGACCCGCAAATTCGACAAGATCAAAGTCGGTGTCGGTCCGGGAGATCTGATCGATGATCAGGAACATGACCTGCCGGCGCAGTGCACTCCACCGGAACGAGGTCGCTAGAAACGATGGCACCTGAGCATCGATCTGGATGGCAGTGTCGAGGGCCCATCCGGAGTAGGGCTGAAGAGCATGCGAAATCTTGTTCTGGCTTGGTAGGTGAGGATCCAAGAGCATCTCCCATCAGGATGACTTGGAATGTCCCACAATTTCCACGAGCGTCAAATAATTCGACAATTTTATTTTTGATTGGGGGTGCATCGCTTCCCCTCAGCTTTGCCGATCGCGTTTTGGGCGTCCTGGAGGGCGCAGGGTCCCGGCAGCTCTTCGCTTGGCACGCTCAGCTTCTCGCCGACGTCGGCCACGCTCGCATTCGGCTAGGCGCCTTCGCTGGCGATGTGCGTCGATCGAAGCGGGATCGGTCTTGGGAGTGATCGCGCCATTGACCTGCGTAGGGCGAACAACGTCCATGATCCCGGCTTCCTGTACCGCCACGAGCGCGACGTCGGCGAACCTTTGCTCGATTAGACGAGCTTGCAAGCGCTCAGCCTGAGCGCGATCGTAGATATAGACGTCGTACCGACCATCGTAGTCGCCGTTTCGAATAGCACCGCGCATGATGAATTGGTAGTTATCCTCATCCTCCCGCGCAGCCTGCACATCACTGCGATCGATACCAAAGCTTGAGAGCAATGGCTCATCGGCAGCCTGAGCCTTGGAGGAGTAAATGATCGCGCAGGCAGTATGGTGGCGAAGTGCGTTGCTACCGGCCTGCTTCGGCGGATACCATTCGCCGGGAAACCTTTCGACGAAGTACGGCATGATGCTCTCGTTGCAAGTCCAGAACCCATCAAATGCGATGGCTTCGAGATGTTTCGAGATTTT
This sequence comes from Methylobacterium sp. E-041, assembly GCF_022829665.1. NCBI lineage: Bacteria > Pseudomonadati > Pseudomonadota > Alphaproteobacteria > Hyphomicrobiales > Methylobacteriaceae > Methylobacterium > Methylobacterium sp. E-041. The sequence goes on from NZ_JAKSYQ010000143.1 coordinate 48,204, forward strand.
TACAAGGCAGCGCCGACCTTCGTCAGTCTTCCAGTATATTGTCGAGCCTGAGTGCTCGCAGTAGTAGTGCAATCGAACCTGTGGATTTCCAATACGAGGATTGGTGGCATCGACCTCGCGTACATCGACTTCTAAAGTTCCAGCCTGGCAAACAGCATGCGCGACGAGGCTGCCCGTGTAGCTGGCTCCGGCCATCGTCAGACTGGCGCAGCCGATGAGATCGGCTGGCGACCAGATCGACCACCATCGCAGGGGACGTCGCGGCAAGCTCGCATCTGCCCAGTCCGTAGCATCGACGTAGACGGTACGCGATGGAGTTGCGATCGCACGATGCAGACCGATCAGATCCTGCGCCGCGTCGGCTGTAACCGTCGAGAGTGGGAGGGGCGCCAAATCCTTGCGAGGCTGCGCCACGGACCAGCCTGGGCGATCCGAAGAAGAGAGTGTGTACTGTCGCTCCAGAGCCGGCCACGTTGCGCCGAGCGACACGCTGCCAGAGACGATCCCGCTCTCGGGCAGTTCATCGATGCGAACATGCCAAGCGTACAGGATCTCCGGATCGAGCGCGATTAAGGCTTGATGGGTGACCCCGATGACGACGTGGTCATCGAATGCGGTCGCTTTGATTGTATCGGTGATCCGACGTCCAATGGACTCGCGGGCTTGCTGGTCCGAATGGATGGTAGCGACCACCAGGGGCGTCGATCGCTGCATGCCCAGTTCCCTCAGGTGGGTCGCGTGTTCCTCCAGGAGATTGCGGCGTGGAGCGGCAAGGATGTAGCGGCCGGGCTGCCGTATGATCTCTTCGAGCATGAATGAGGTTTTACCGCTACCTGCTCGCCCGGTCAGCACAGTGCAACGTAGCGTTCGCAGATGTTCGGTCATGATTCAAATTAAATTCCGTCCACCGCATGTCTATAAGAAGCAATGCTGGATGGTATTAGAATCGTACAAATTCGAGCGCTAAGCCATATGAACTCGTCGTTATTACTCCAAGAGGCGGCGTCAAGCTTGTCCGGGGCAGCGAGCGACGCGAGTTGGGCCGGGAGAGGCCGGACGCACAGTGGTATCCGCTGTGGATCGGCGCAGCCGGGACCGGCGGACTGCCCTGTCATGACGAGTGTCTCTGTCGGGACGACGGCATCAGCAATACGAATTTCGTTATGCCAGATCGGTAGAGGCCCCTCCGATCGCAGCATCGCGGTGCTGCGCCCGGATGTCCCGTCTCGGTGCTGCAGGCCCCTACGCCGCGCTCCGGGTCCTGACCTCGCACCTCGTCACCAATCGTTCATTACGAATACGACAGGCAACTCGCTGAGCGGAACCGATCCCATTCGAGTTCGATCTACGACCAGATTTTGAGACCAAGCCATGGCGCTTCACGGTCATCGGCTCCGCCGACGACCGTGACCACGCCACCTTGGTTCACTTCACCATCATGATGGTCGATGTGGCCTCGAACATCTCCGCCTCCTTCTTCCACGCCGCAGGCGCTTTCAGACATGCAGCGGATGGATATCTGCGCCGAGGAGATACCCTCGTTTAAAACCGACCTTTAGCAGATTAACATCGATTGGAGTTCGTTGATCATGTCGGTTGCATGCGACATGGTCATCAGGTCGGAGCAATTCAGCTCTACCAATTTGTTGAGAAACGAAGTCGTTATGAACTATAGCTACGCCAATACCGACGGCTTATTTGATGATCTATCCATATCCCATGCCGAGAAAATCTATATCTGTCATACCTACGATATTGACGGATCAAACATAGACGAGATTTCTCTGTTTGCGACACATGATGGTGCTCGATCTCATTATCGCAAGACGCTGATGGACACATTGATCTGGTCTCTGTGCAACGATGATTTTCCATCCATCGATGATGCATACAGCCACCTTGCTAGCCTAACTGACGAGCAGCTCTACGAGATTTGGACTCGTGGTGAGGACGCCGACAGAAAGCTTCGCTATCACGCATGCATTGTTACACCATAGCTGGCTTGACAGGCACCGAGACGTAATCCTGGCTGAGATGGGTGTCACCATTATACCCATCTCCTAGAGAGATCGATCCAATCGCTTTTGAGAAAATACATTTAGTAACGCAGATGAACACAATTATTTTAGAAAATAACCGCAAAATGTCACCGAATAGAACAAAGCCGAACAAATCAAATCGAGAAGCTATTTCTAATCTTAGCAAGAAGAATGTACTCATTGCGGAAATGATCGGCATACGCGCGATCGTAGAGGCGGAGCAGGAAATCATACGTCCGATTGGACTAGATACGGTCGACTGCAAGGGATTTATCTTCACCCCACTCTGTATCAAGCTTCTCCACGGAACTCATGGTATCAAGTTCACCCATAACGATACAAAAGCGACGATGAGTTCGGTGTGTAAGCATGCGCATCACTTATCATGTATGATCGATCCGGCTTCCACACTTCCAAGAAACCACTTTGCGGAAAACCTACTGGAGAAAGGGGGCGTCGAAAAAGATACATACTTTGATCACAAAAGTTCTAATCTTTATGGAGATGCTATTGTAGTGAGTGATGTTCGACGTCATTGGTGTATCAGGCCATACTATGCGCCGAACACCGATCTTACCGACCTTATAGATGATCTTACGACACCGCGTCGTTTGCGGTGCTACTCAAACGAGAAAATTCATTCCATCCTTTTCGAGGAAGAGCCGAATTCCGACGATCTGCTCTTGCTTGCGATGAAATTCTTATAGCCGGTCAAACCAGTCTATCTACTGCGTAGCTTGATGCATCTGTTTGATGTATGCATGTCGAGGAAGTGCGGATTTAAGCCGCGCTTCCTCAAGCTTATCTGGCATTTGTCCGCGGAGTGGATAGCTCAGGAATAAGACTGCGATGCAACTGCCACACAACAAATTAAAGCGTTTTCGTTCATGTCCGGTTGCCGTTGTTGAAGAGGTCCTAACTGGGCAGTTTGCCCGTTGAACTGCGGCGCATCCTGCGCTTCCAAGTCGAGGGTTCCGGTGCCTATTCCACAGCGCCAGCTTGCCCGTCCATCCGGACGGCGCTGCATATCGCCAATCGGGACGCGATCGCTGCCTTCATCCTGGTCGAGAGCAGGGTGTTTGCGGCCTACAATCCGTTCTCGCAGACAAACGTCGGCTCCCCGCATCAGATCTGGACGGGCTACCAGCGCGAATTCGCGTTTTTGAACGTTGCCTCCTTAAGCTTGGGCTGTCTCATGGCGAAGCTTCGTGAGCTGCCTGACGACACGTGCATCGTCCAGGAAATCCTCCAGGCAGGTGGGTGCCGTTCCTACGTCTACCATCATGGCGACGGTTGCAGGATTGTAGGGGCCGTTTTGGGTTCTGACTCACTCTCGCTGATGCCGGCGGCGTTGAGGTGGCGGATATCTATGATGGAGCCGCAGCATGCGCCCTCGCTTCCGGTCATCGAGCCTCGTACCCGCTGGATTTATCGTCGAGCATCTCGACATCGGCATCGGCCGGATCGGTCTGGTCGTTAGGTCGGGAGCCGCGGTGACGGCCTGCCCAAACTGCCGAACCTCTTCGCATCGCATTCAAAGCCGCTACCGGCGTCGTGCCGCCGACCTGCCGCTCGGTGGCCGGCGCGTCGAGCTCCAGGTCGTCGTACGACGCTTCCGGTGCGACGCGGCGACCTGCGAGCGGAAGATCTTCGCCGAGCGCTTTCCCGACGGGTTCCTGCCCTCCTTCGCGCGACGCACCGCGCGGCTGGAGCAGATCGTCCATCACCTCGGTCTCGCGCTCGGTGGTCGGCCCGGTGCGGGCCTCGCCCAGCGCCTCATGCTGCCGGTCAGTCGCGACACGCTCCTGCACGTCATCCGCCGTCGGGCGGCCACACCGTCCGATCCGCTCGGCGTAATCGGCATCGACGACTTCGCCTGGCGACGCAACCACCGCTACGGCACCCTGGTCTGCGATCTCGAACGTCGCCGCATCGTGGCGCTCCTACCGGACCGCGAGCAGGCCACCGCGCAGACCTGGCTGAAGCAGAACACCTCGATCCAGATCGTCGCCCGCGACCGCGGCGGCGGATATGGTGAAGCCATCGCCCGCGCTCTACCGCAGGCGATCCAGGTCGCCGACCGCTGGCACCTCATGGAGAACGCCAGCCGCGGCTTCCTCGACGCCGTGCGCAAATCGATGCGGCAGGTTCGCGAGGTCGTTGGAGCGGCCACCCTCGATCCTGCGCTTCTCACGGCGGCTGAGCACATCCAGTACGAGGGTTACCTGCGAAGGGAAGAGGCGGACGCGGCCATCCGCGCGCTCGCCGAAGCTGGCATTCCAATACGCCGGATCGGCCAGCGCCTGGGCCACAGCCGCAAGGTGGTGCGTGCGGTCCTGCGCGGCGAGCGCACGGACGTCTTCCGGGTCCGCCAAAGCTCGCTCGACGCCTTTCTGCCCTGGCTCGACGCCCAGTGGGACGCAGGCAGCCGTAATGCCACCGAGCTTTGGCGAATGGCGAAGGCGCAAGGCTTCCGAGGATCGCTCCGCGTGGTCGGGGAATGCGCGACGCGCCGCCGGCGCGCGGAGCAGGCCAACATCGAGCGGCTTCAGCGTGTGCCGTCGGCGCGAACCTTGGCGCGGCTGCTGACGACGGATCGCGACCGGTTGACCAAGGCGGAGACGCTGACCGTGGCCGCGGTCGAGGAAGGGGTGCCAGCGCTGGTCGAGGCACGCGAGGTGGTCAGCGCCTTCCGGACGATGGTGCGAGGGAACGAGCCCGGCCGGCTCGAAGGATGGCTCAGGCGGGCCGAGGCGAGTCTCGTCGCCTCCTTCGCGCGCGGCATCGGTCAGGATCGATCTGCAGTTCAGGCCGCGATCATGCTGCCATGGTCAAACGGCCAGACCGAAGGACAGGTCACGAAGCTCAAGCTCGTGAAGCGCCAGATGTACGGCCGCGGCAAGATCGACCTGCTGCAAGCTCGCCTGATCGGCCTCTCGCCTTGATCATCACCGAAAGTGCGTCAGAGCCCGTTTTGCACGCCAAGGGAAGCGGCGCCTTGCCAGTCATCAAGCCGCTTCCAAAGGGTTGTACGCGGCGAAGGATGCGAGGATCAACTCTTCAGCTTGACCTGTTCGCGATCGGGTAGGGTCCGCGAAACAGGTCGCCCATCACCTTGCGCCGGAACAGTGTCCGCCATCGACGGCGACGATGCTCAGGGCGATCATGGTTCATGTGGCAGCGCTGGCAGAAGGCAGCGAGGTTGCGGTCGGAGTGGTTGGCGGTGTCGTGATCGCGGTGGGCGGCGGCCAGCACCACGCGGGTCGTCTTGATGACGCCGAGATCTTCGATCGTCGGGAGGGTGCGCGAGCTTCGTCCCCGGCCATCGCGCCAGGCACCGATGCTCGGATCCCACCAGCGCCCGTCACCGAGATGGTAGATCCTCTGCCGATGCGGTTGCCCGCAGACCTCGCAAGCCCCGCCGGCACGCCGAAAGCGGATCTCGCGCGACAGCTGCGACCAGTCGATCGGGTAGAAAAAGCGGTGTTCGGGACGGATCGGCATCGGCTCAGCTTGCCTTGGCGGTAGCCGCAGCTTGGCTGCGTGCCCGGGCCTGCGGGAAGTAGCTGTAGAACGTGTCCCGACCGACCCCAAGACGCTTGGCGATCGCCGCGATCGAGATGGTTCCGCTCTGCATCAAGGCGCGACCGACCTCGATGTCGGCCTCAGTCAGCTTCTTCGGCCGGCCACCCTTGCGTCCGTGAGCCAGCGCCGCCTTGAGCCCTTCCATCGTGCGCTCGCGGTTGAGGTCGAGGAAGTACTCCGCCATCGCGCCGTGCATCTGCAGGGCAAAGCGCCCGTGCGCGGTATCGCTGTCGAACTGCTCGGTCAGCGAGCGGAAGTGGACCTCCTTCAGGCGCAGGCTGTCGATGGTGCGCATCATCTCGACCAGCGACCGACCAAGCCGATCGAGCTTCCACACGACGAGGACGTCGGTTGGCGCAGGTAGGCGAGTGCTGCCTCGAACTCCGGCCGCTTGGTCCCGACCTTGCCGGACTTCTTCTCCTCGAACAGCTTCTCGCAGCCGGCGCCTTTCAGCGCGTCACGTTGCAGGTCGAGGTTCTGGTCGAGGGTAGAGACGCGGGCATATCCGACGAGCATGTCGGGATAGTGATCTAAGAGCATTTTATCTGCAATAGAAAGTCGGTCATAGTTTCCCGACAGAAACGGAGCGGTTTGGGTCTGCTAACCAGCCACTGACGCCGCTCGTCGGGAAAACGGTCGTTTTTCCGACGTCTTACCACAACGCCGATGATGCCATTTCTGATCTCCTCAATTTGACAGCATCGCTCAAGCTACCTACCAAGATAGGCAATTCACTATGAGACTTATCATGCTTATATCTTATGCAACTGAGCCCAAAGCAATCCTTGTAAACCTTCTCTAATTCTTGACTTTGCTTGCTATCGATCAGACAAAAATGTTGGCCAAACCCTTTAGAAACTGATGCAAGGTCCTCTAGCATAAGGATCATATCTGGATCTCGAAGTCCGCATCCAATAAATATTAAGGTATTAGTTACAGCTAAGGATGCTATTACCTTCTGATATAAGGGGAACTCGTTTCTAAGGCCAATATAATCAGAGCGAGTAAAAATCATCGATCCGATGTCATCAATGCTACCATGAGCCTTGAGCAAAACACGGGATTTTGCGCTTCCCCTTGCGAGTATAGCGAGATCTCTATCACGATATGTTTTAACTTTGACAGTAGATGCTGACAGCTTAGCTGCCGCACTTTGATATACCTTATCAAAATTAGTGGTCATTACGATAGGAAGATCTAATTCGTACACTTTGGTGTGTAGATCGCCTGGTTCTAACCGCTGATCTCCGAAGGCAGCCTCTACGCATAAAGTCCAATCGCCTAATAAATGGCTTTTGACAATTTCGCAGGCTGACAGGTATTCTCCAGCCTTGATTAGTCGCTTTGCTTCTATTTTCGGCGCAACCATCAATCTGTCGGCGGCTTGTCCCAGAAATGTTGGCCAATCGGGCGGATGCTTGGATCCGGCAAGCGGAGTTGAGTGAAAAGAGCTACCTGCTCCAAGAATTACGATTGCACGCCGCCGGGCGACAGCTTCGATTATATTTTCCGGCCAGTTCTTCATTGAAATAACGTCAGTATGTCAATATTATATTCAAGCTTTTTTGCAATTTCGTCGAATGTTTCTCTCAGTTCTCTTACTTTTAAGAAGTGAGATCCAACTACACCGTCTTTTGCTCCAATAGCGAACACCGGTGATCTTGCATTTTGGGCCATAGGTATGATGCTGTGGAGCGTCGGGATGCTTCCAAGAGCATAATCCGACTTGTTAAGAGGGGAACTACCTTCGCCAACGAAATGTTCTTCGATCAAATCCGGTATTCGTTTCGCAATCTTTTCGTACGCACCCACAGGTCGAGCATGACCTTCCGCGTCGCGCTTCGCGATATACTGTTGTGACACGTAACCTGCAAAGCGTAGGCGCCAATCATACCGCTGGATTGGCAAATCATCGGGTTCTTCGTTATCCTGAATTCCTCTAGTTAGCTGCCTACTCCAGCTTTCAAGAGCTTTAGATATATTTTCTAAGGCCCGTAAACTAAATATATCTACCGACATTGGACTTACAAAAAAGTCACAAGCCACTAGCACTGCGCGGTTTATTGCTCCTAAGCTGGGGCTCACATCGAAAAAAACGTAATCATAACTACGACACCGGCCAAGAAGCTCGCAAAAAAGTAACGTCGTTCTCAGCCCTCGCGTATCGCCAGAAACAGCAGTAGACCAGTCTCTGGCAAGAACATCTTCGGATAATGCCAATCGCGGATCGCCGATGAGTACATCGACGCCGAAACGTTCACTCCGTTCGGCGAATAAAGACGCACTGTATCCTTTGCCTGCGGCAAGAGGTTGGACAATTTTATATATTGTAAAGTTATTTTTATTGGCATACCTTCGGTCCACAAAATCGTCCGAAAACATTGCTTGCGTAGCATTGCACTGTGGATCAGCGTCTATAACTAAAACCTTTTTACCCATTTCTAGCGATAGATATGCAGCTAGATTTACAACGAGAGTAGTCTTTCCTACGCCGCCTTTATTATTGAAAAATGCTATGGATTTCATCAATTAAATCTTTGGTTTTCTACGCAGGGATCGGATTTTCTATCACAAATTTACTTTTGTTCTCCGCCAGAGCGATACGATGATTCCCTGTCAATAGTGAAGGCATAATCTGAGCAATTTACAAGATCGCTTCTCCCTAGCCCACAACCGAACGCATCAGCTGACCCGTAGCGGTCATCGCGAGTATGGTAGGCCAATTCGCATAAGTGGATTTATGGGAACGCCGCGTCAGGCGCGGTCCGGTTCTTCCTGCACGGCAACTTGCTGCCGAGCAATTTCTTGGCCGATCTGAAACAGCAGGAGACGCATAAGGGTCTGCATCTCAGGGGTGCCGTGCCTTTCGATCACTTCATTAGCTTCAAGACACGCGTTCGCTATGGCCTCGATCTGCTCGCATACCTCCATGGCACCCCCTTCATTTCTCATCAGATCGTGCGCAATCAAAACAGGGTTTGAACTCATCAAATGATGGATTGCAACTGATAGTTCCCGGACTCGCGCAGAAGTTTGATCTCCTCTCGAACGCCCGATATATTCGGGTGTGAACAGCCGGAGCGCGACATGCTGGGTGACATCCCCATTGATGATGGCTTGGAGGAGCAGAATGCTACTCTCCGCCGTCTCGCCGAGGTCTTGGACATCGCGCCCACGGCCTTCTTTGATGCGCCCGTTGATGATCTAAGCCAGACGACCGAGTTGCTGCGTTTATGGCAAGGGATCACGGATACGCGGGACCGCGCGAAGGTGATGTCTATGGTGCGGACCATCGCCTCGCACCCGTGAGGCTCACGCCGTTCGCTTAAGCGCCAGTATGGTGTGCACGATCCAGGGATTGTGCACTGAAGCCAAGCCGCCGAGATGGCGCTTCATCCTTCGTGCACGATCCCTGTGCAGGATTGACCAACTTTTACGGTTCCGTCGACGTGCGGATGAAACGCAAGTTGCTCTTGGATCACAAGGACAGAGAGCCCGCCGTTCAAGGTCGCGTCTCGCTCGCGGATCAAGGCCTGCTCTCGGCGGTGAAGATCCTGCGGCGCCGCGTTTTCGAGGATCGTGAGGACGATCGTACGATCTTCCCTCGTTGCCTCTGCAAGTTCCTTGTGGACCCCGCGGAACCCCGTCGGGGCTGCCTTCCGATAAGGTCGTCCGTCGAGGATGCGTTCGACGTTAGCGTGGTACTCCCGCATCGGCCGGTTCTGGCGAGTGTACTTCCCGACGTAGCGCCGGATCGAACCGTCCGCGTAGGTGATCGCCCATTCGTAGATGCCGGGCTTGTCGAGGGTCACGCCCTCGGGGATCTCGACCGTGTGCTTCAGCTGGTACTCTCTCGCCACGGGCCTGCCCTGTTGCATCCGCTCAAATGGGGGGTACGTCGGCAGCCGAGCGGGAGCCGATCTCGCCCGGATCATGGACCAGTCTGAGCACCGCGATCCGCGCATAGTGGTCGACTACATCCACCGGGTGAACGCGTTCAAGGGGCACTCGGGAAGCGGGTTTCTTTGAACGATTGCGGGCAGCTTCTCGCCCGGACTTTCGATCTGAACCATCTCAAAACCGCCCCCCTCAGGCACATCGCGAAGAAGCGGTTAGGGTGGGATTTATGGGTGGGGCAGACTTTAGCCAGGCCATGGAAACGAGCGCTTGAGCTGGCCATGGGCATGCGAGCTTGCATTGGAAATACAACTTCTGAGGGAGAAATTAAGAAATCGTTAACCATGTCGTGTCCGTCTCGTCCCACATTCGCAGCCTGATTTCAGGTTCGTCCCTGAGCACAATGACGAACCGCGGTCCCTCACGACCAACGGGATGCATCAGTAGGGACAAACGATGGATCAGATGAATCATTCCCTGGCCGAGGCAATGGAACGGACGAGAACCTCATCCCGCAACGTACGTGAACCGACAGTGAAGCCCGAAGCTGGCAACTTGGTCCTATTGACCGCAGCGTCGGAGGAGCGAGATCAAAATCACAATCAAGACGAAGTAATTTCTCCTGCCGAGAAATGGCTGAGACTGCTAGAGCGCGTCCAAGATGCAGCTAGATATATCCGTGACATCGAAGACCGAGCACAGGAACAGGAATTTCGCGTCCAAGAACTTTTGGAGCAGGTGCGGGTCGACATGGATTCCGCCCGAGCGCGAGCGCTGACTGCCGAGCGGCATGCGCGCGAGGTCGAGATGCGAGCCGCTAAGCTTATCCAGGCCGCCGAGGAACGGGCTGTGGCGGCTGAGCAGATGCTTCAGCGCATCTCGCAAACGATCGAAGCCGAATTCGCGGTACCGCCCAGCGATCGGCAGCCTCAGCACAGCCGCACCTACACAACCCGGGTTGCGTCGTGACAGCCAGAGGGATGGGAGGCTTGCGATGACGGCGATGAACGAAGCGTTCTGGACAGAGCTCGATGCCCGGATCGCGACGGACCGGTTGACAACCAAATCGTCTTCGACGCTCAAGGTTATTCCGCTTGCCAGCACGACGACCTCGACAACGCGCTCGGCTGAGTCGACCGAGGGGGTTACTCGTACAGTAGCAGATTGGACCCAGGTCCTAGATACCGTTTCAGCTGCCAAAGGTACGGCTCAAGAACGAGAGGCACAGTTGCGCGAGGAGTCCATAACCCGCGCTGCACTCACTGCAGACCTTCAACTGGCTCAGCAGGAAATCCACGCGTTCAGGACACTATTACAGGAAACACGGGCGCAGGCGGATGCACGCGTGCACGAAGCGGAAGAACGTGCGCGAGCCGCGGAATTGCGAGCGAAGGCGGCAGAGATTTGGCTGAAACAGATCGAACAAGCCACCCGGGGCCTTTTACCCGACAGCCTCCACCCCCCCTGTCTAAACCGAATCGGTCATCGCCGAAGATAATGTTCTCAGCAGCTGATTGCCGACATACTCCAAAAAAAATGGGGGTTTAGTTAAGTTATAATACCGGGATACTCGAGCTATGAACGGAAATGAAAAATAAAAGTCAATAAATGCACCAATTTTCTATAATGATAGATGCTGCAACCTGCGAGGCACAATTTACTGAGATGATGCGCATGGCGGCCCATCGCGCCAGCGAACAAAATCAACTCTCGGTTGCAATTTAAAACCTCCATTAAGCATTCCCGCCCAGGTTGTATGCAACCGGTCGCGAGTGTTCTGCGTTGCAAATTTCCCGGTCGATGCAGGCTCGCGGCATGGCTCCCTGTCGGAGTGTTTCCATGTCTCGTCGCCAGAACCACGCGCCTGCACACCCGTGCTTCACATCCCGTAAGGCCGTCCCCTCGCGCGGGACGATCGCGCTTCCGTTGCTCGGCGGCCTGATATTCCTCGGCCCCGCCGGCACCGCTCAGGCGCAGTTCCTGCGCGGTGCCCTCGACACGGTGGTGACGCCCGTCACCACGGCGGTCCCCAGTCTCACCGGGACCACCGGATCGCTTGCCAACGTCAGCGCTACCCTCGGCGACGGCTCACTCGCCAATGTCGGCGCCACCCTCGGTAGCGGATCGGTCGCGACGGTCGGTGCCACCGTCGGGGGCGGTACCGTCGCCAACGTCGGAGCGACGGTCGGCGGCGGATCGGTCGCGACGGTGGGGGCGACCGTCGGTGGCGGCTCGATCGCGGATGTCGGCGCCACCGTCGGCAGCGGCACCGTTGCCAACGTCGGAGCCACGGTTGGGGGTGGAACGATCGCCGGAGCCGGCGTTACGGTCGGGGGCGGCACGATCGCCGATGTCGGGGCGACCATCGGCGGCGGCACGATCGGATCCGTCGGCGTGTCGGTCGGCGGCGGAACCGGGACCACCGCCGGCACCGGAACCGGTACGACGGGCGGCACCAACTGCAATCCCTGTGCGGGCGGCGGAGCCGGAACCGGCGGCGGCGGCGGCACCGTGTACGATCCGGCCCGCATCGCGGCGATCGAGCTGCGGCTGTCGAATGCCGAGAACCTGCCGATCCGCGGCAACAACGTCAGCCAGTTCCCGCTCCCTGTCCCCGGCGGCGCTGACGCGCTCGCGGCCGGCTACGGCGCCACGGCGGGCGGCGTGAGCGCGACGGCCCTCGGGACCGAGGCGAACGCGGCCGGCGACGGGTCCATCGCGATCGGCCGCAGCGCCTCGGCGACGCAGGCCAACA
>NZ_JAKSYQ010000009.1:0-1982 GCF_022829665.1 Methylobacterium sp. E-041
GAATAGTCGGACCGGCCCGTATGCCACAATTGGCTATCCCTTGATGAGTTGATACGGAAGCGCGCCCGCAAGGGCGGCTTCCGCGTCGGGACGCACAGGGATGCCCTGGCCGTGGCGCTACCTGCACCCGCCGCGGAACGCGCCCCGCAACGGATCGGAGGTCCCACCGCGATGTACCGCCCATCGTCGTCTGGACGGGACGGCGCTCACGCGGCGATCCCGTCCTCCGGTCTGCGCCTGCGGTATCGGCCGCCGTCCTCGCTCGCGAACAGTTTCTTGAACTTGATCCCCTGGTCGATCACGCCCTGGAGCAACTCCGGCCCCCACTACCCGGGATAATCCTCTGCTTCCTTCTTGAACTCGTGGCCAATCCGCTGCGCGATGCCGCCGAGGTGCATCGCCTCCTGCTCCGGGAGGATGTCCCATATCTCCTGCGCCTCGGTCCGCCAGAACGCCCGGGCCTTCACCGTCGCGATGTGCTCCTTCTGCCGTTCGAGCTCGTCCGCGAACCACGCAATCTCGTTCCACTGCCCTCGATCCCGGCGTCGCGCGCGTCCACCATCCCGAGCGCCTCGTGCCGGAGCCCCCGCTCCGCGGCGATCGCCTCCGCCATGCGCAGGCGCTCCGTCACTACGATCGCCGCAGCCTCGGCCTCCGCCGCCTTCCACAGCGCCACGCCGGCCTTCGCCAGCCCCGTCTCGACCGCCCCCGGTAGGCCCGCGAACTCGATGACCGGGCTGTACGCGCGCTCCCGGGTCCACTTCGCCAGGTGCTTGCCGACGCACTGGTTGTTGCCAGCCACCCCCGCATTCAGTTTGACCCGTTCCCACACGGGCCGAAGCAAGAGACGCTCCTTGCCCTCGGCCCAAATTCGGTCTGCAGCTCGGAGGTTCTCCCGGGGATCTTCACTAAGCAGAGGAACAGCTTTTTCTTTGTTGCAGTCATCGACAAGCAGTTGGACGGTGCTCAGGTGGTCCCACCCGGACAGCGGAATGTAGAATACCGTCCGCTTACAGGCAGGCGCTGGAACGTGATGAGCGGCCGGGTTGGGTCGGAGACGGAGCGTCCGCTTCCGGGCGAAGGGGCTGGGTCCGCTTCCCACCCGTTGCGGACTTCGCGGGTGGGTACCAAGCGTCAGATTTGGACCACTAGCTGGCGGCCGGTTGCTTCGAGCAGCTCGCTGACGACCTACAGGCGTTCCTGCGGCTGGCCTTCCGCGGCAGTCCGAAGTGGGAGACGAGCCGGCCAAGGCTGCTCGCATGCGCGGCATCAAACTGGAGGTCGGCACACTGCCGGAGGCCAAGCGCCGCTTTGGCCTACTACCGCGCACTGGGTGGCAGAGCGTTTCTTCGCCCCGGCGCCGCGCTTGCGTTGCCTCATCGAGGACTACGGGTTCTATCCGAACACGCTCGCAGACTTCTACAACGACGTGTTTGTCCGCACCATGCTTAAACAGGCCGCCCAACTAACGACTAGTCCATAACAGCCTCTAAAATTTCGAGCCACCAGAGAAGCGGAAGGCCTGCGTCTGGTCCGCACCGATATGGCCGTACTTGCCGAGGGTCGGGACATACACCTTCACGCCCTCGTCCTTGGTGAGCGCGTAGGCATAGTCGAAGCGGATTGGACCAAGCGGCGAATTCCACAGGATCGACGCGCCGATGGACGAGCGGATGACGGCCTTGTCGCGGACGTTGACGCATTCCGGCTCGACGCCGATCGTGTACGCGCTGTACTTGCAACCCGTCGCAGCGGCGTAGCCGTTGATGAAGCCGTCGCCGTTCACGTCGAACGCACGCTTGCCCTTGTAGCCGAACAACGTGCCGGCATCCGCAAACAAGGCGCCCTTCAGGCCGAGATCGCGCGGCACGTAGGGGAGCGGGAACTGGATCTCGAGGGTGCCGCCGACGTAGGTCGAGCCGCCGATGGCGTTGGAGCGGGCGTCGGTGGTGCCGACGTCGCGCGGGCCGATGCCGTTGGGA
>NZ_JAKSYQ010000010.1:0-329 GCF_022829665.1 Methylobacterium sp. E-041
ATCGAGGCTCTGAAGGCCGCCGAGCGGGAGGTGTCGCAATGAATGCGCTCGCCGCTTCGCTCGAAGCCGTTCCGCCGACCGCAGTGGAGTCTTAACAAGGGCTGCTCGGCGCCATCCACCACCACAACGATGCGATCGACCGGGCTTGGGATTTCATCCAGCCGGAAGATTTCTCGGACCTGGTCCATCAGCAAATATTTGCCGCGATGGTCGTTCGTCGAGATGCCGGCGAGGCGATCGACCTGGGGCTGATGAAGGCGGTCCTGGGAGATGCCGAACTCGGCGGCGTTACGGTCGGGCAGTACCTCGTCAACTTGATGCACGGCGCC
>NZ_JAKSYQ010000011.1:0-678 GCF_022829665.1 Methylobacterium sp. E-041
ACCAGGTCCGTCGCGTTCCCGCGACGACGATGTGAGCCGTGTTCGTCATGGGTCCAGACACAGGGCCGATACAGCGCCATCCCGCGCCACCACCTGTATCCAGACCCAGGCCCTATCCGCACAAGGCAGCCGTCACCGAGGGCTTAGAGCCCATTTGTCGCTCCTTCTCCAGAGCGATCAGTGAATCACCCATGCACCGCCGCGTGAACCCCACCCGCCCAATTCAGCGCAGACCGAAAATACTTGAGCGTGTTCACGAAATGTCGGTCGCGTGCCCTGTCCGTGATCCGCAGCACGCTCGCTACTGTGCGCCGACCTGGACAGGGATCGCACCGATCAGCAGGGATTGAGCGTGCCGCCACGACCGGTAGACGAACAGCGGAGCGAAAGAGAGGATGATCCCGGCGAAGCGGGTAGGCAGGTGCGGCATGAGGCGTCTGTGGCGAGGGACACCATCGGCCTATCCATCACGCCCGCTTCGTCACCCAGCGCTTTCCACGGCCGGTCGAATGGGCCAAAATCGAGCTGAGGAGGCGTAAGAGTCCGTCCGATAAGTCATGACGCTCGGCCGAGCCTTCGGACGAGGATCATGACGGCGGCGGCGTAGAGGAAGGCTTGGGCCGAGGCGAGGGTCGCCTCCGGGTCTTTCCAAAGGCGGCGGTTGCGGCTGATCCAGCC
>NZ_JAKSYQ010000016.1:0-10440 GCF_022829665.1 Methylobacterium sp. E-041
GTTGACGTAGTACTGGGCCGAACGCTTGGCGGCCTCGGCGATCGTGTCGGCCGCCTGGCGCTTGGTGCCGACGAACAGCACGCGGCCGCCCTTGGCGACCGTGTCGCTCACCGCCTGCAGCGCGGTGTGCAGCGCCGGCACTGTCTGGGCGAGGTCGATGATGTGGATGTTGTTGCGGGTGCCGAAGATGTAAGGCTGCATCTTCGGGTTCCAGCGGTGCGACTGGTGCACGAAATGGGCGCCGGCCCTCGCGGGCGCCGCCCTGCTTGCACGCCAGCGGCGTCTCGACGGACGGGCGCGCGTAGTCTGGGCCGACGACGCAGGCAGACAGGGCGGTCGTGAGGGCGACGCGACCGCCCGTCCTCAGGACATGGCGCCAAGCTGGGTGCGCATCCCCTCTCCCCGCGCGCGGGGAGAGGGGGGTGCGCCGACCCCGTCCTGCATCGATCGAAACCGCATCATTCCCCCGCCGGCAGGGCCGCCGCGCCGCCGCGGCGGCGGGCGTTCACCCGGTGCCGGAGGCGGTCGAGGCAGAGGTAGACGACGGGGGTGGTGTACAGGGTCAGGATCTGGCTCACGATCAGGCCGCCGGCGATGGCGATGCCGAGCGGGCGGCGGAGCTCGGAGCCCTCGCCGCCGCCGAAGATCAGCGGCGCCGCGCCGAGCAGCGCCGCCAGCGTTGTCATCATGATCGGCCGGAAGCGCAAGAGGCAGGCCTCGAAGATCGCGTCGCGGGGGCTGGCGCCGCGCGTCCGCTCCGCGTCGAGGGCGAAGTCGATCATCATGATGGCGTTCTTCTTGACGATGCCGATCAGCAGGAACACCGCGATCAGCGCGACGATCGTGAACTCGGTGCCGGTCACCAGCAGCGCCAGCAGCGCGCCGATGCCCGCCGACGGCAGCGTCGAGAGGATCGTGACCGGGTGCACGAAGCTCTCGTACAGGATCCCGAGGATGGCGTAGACGGCCAGGATCGCGGCCAGGATCAGCAGCGGCTGGCGCGAGGCCGAGGCGACGTAGTTCTTGGCCGCGCCCGCATACTCGCCGTGGATGGTGGCCGGCAGGCGCAGCTCCGCCATCGCCTTGTCGATCGCGACGGTGGCGTCCGACAGGCTCTTGCCGGGGCTGAGGTTGAACGAGATCGTGGTCGCCACGAACAGGCCCTGGTGGCTCACCTGCACCGGGGCGTTGCCGGTCTCGACCCGGGTGAAGGCCGAGAGCGGCACCATGGTCTCGACCGCGGACGAGACCGGCGCGCTCGAGGAGGCGCTGCCCTTCGAGGCGGCGATGGCGTTGGCGGCCGCGTTCCGGGCCGAATCCGACGCGACCGCGGCGGCGTTGGTGCTGGCGTCGGCCGCGGCGGTGGTCGAGGGGACGGCGCCGGCGGGCGCCGCCGCCACCGTGCCGGCGACCGCGTTGGTGGTGGCCGAGCCGCGCGCCTTGCCGCCGGAGGTCGAGACGTAGAGCTGCTTGAGGGTCTCGGGGTTCTCCAGGTAGCGCGGCGCGATCTCCATCACGACGTGGTACTGGTTGAGCGGGTTGTAGATCGTCGAGACCTGGCGCTGGCCGAAGGCGTCGTAGAGGGTGTTGTCGATCTTGTCGGGCGTGATGCCGTAGCGGAAGGCGGTGGCGCGATCGATCACCAGCCGGCTCTCCAGCCCGCCCTCCTGCTGGTCGGAGGTGACGTCGGCGAAGGTCGGGTCCTTCTGCAGCGCCTGCACCAGCTTCGGCGCCGCCGCGTAGAGCTCGGCCGCGGTGTCGCCCTGCAGGGTGTACTGGTACTGGGCGAAGCTCTGGCGCCCGCCCATCTGCAGGTCCTGGCGCGGGAAGACGTAGAGCCGGGCGCCGGCCACCTGCGAGAGCTTGGGCCGCAGCCGGTTCGACACCTCGCCGATCGAGGCGCGCTCGCCCACCGGCTTGAGCCCGACGAAGACGTTGGCCGAGTTGGTGCCGCGCCCGCCGGTGAAGCCGACGACGCTGTCCACCGCCGGGTCGGCCTGCACGATCGCGGCGGCCTCCTTGAGCTTCTTCTCCATCGACTGGAACGAGATGCGCTGGTCGGCCTGGATGCCGCCCATCATCTGGCCGGTGTCCTGCTCGGGGAAGAAGCCCTTCGGCACGATGACGTAGAGGTAGACGTTGAGCCCGACCGTCGCGGCGAGCACCAGCAGCACGAGGCGCGGGTGCCCGAGCGCGACGCGCAGGGTGCGCTCGTAGGCGTTCAGCGTGCCGGTGAAGGCGCCCTCCAGCCCGCGGATCAGGATGTTGGGGCGCCTGCCCGCGCCGTGCGCCTCGGGGCGCAGGAAGCGCGCGCACATCATCGGCGTGGTGGTGAGCGAGAGCACGAGCGAGATCAGGATCGCCAGCGACAGGGTCACGGCGAATTCCTGGAAGATCCGCCCGATCAGGCCGCCCATCAGCAGGATCGGCAGGAACACCGCGATCAGCGACAGGCTCATCGAGATCACGGTGAAGCCGACCTCGCGGGCGCCGACCAGGGCCGCCTCGATGCGGGACTTGCCCATCTCGATGTGGCGCTGGACGTTCTCGAGCACGACGATGGCGTCGTCCACGACGAAGCCGGTGCCGATGATCAGCGCCATCAGCGACAGGATGTTGAGCGAGTAGCCGAGCAGGTACATCACCGAGAAGGTGCCGACGATCGAGATCGGCACCGCCACCGCCGGGATCAGCGTGGCGCGCCCCGAGCGCAGGAACGCGAACACCACGAGGATGACGAGGCCGACCGCGATCAGCAGCGTCTCCTCGGTGGCGGCCAGCGACGCCCGGATCGTCGCGCTGCGGTCGCCGGTGAGCTTCACGTCGATGCCGCCGGGCAGCGCGGAGACGATCTGCGGCAGCGCCGCCTTCACCCCGTTGATCGTGTCGACGACGTTCGAGCCCGGCTGCTTGTAGACGAACAGCAGCACGCCCTGCTTGCCGTTGACCACGCCGAGGTTGCGTCGGTCCTCGACCGAGTCGATCACCTCGCCGACGTCGGTGAGCTTCACCGCCGCGCCGTTGCGGTAGGCGACGACGAGGTCGCGGTAATCCTCCGCCTTGCGGCCCTGGTCGTTGGCGTAGAGTTGGAAGCGCCGGTCGCCCGCCTCGATCGCGCCCTTGGGCGAGTTGGCGTTGGCCGACGCCAGCCCCGCGCGGATGCCCTCCAGGCCGATGCCGTAGTGGAACAGGGCGGTCGGATCGAGCTCGACGCGCACCGCCGGCAGCGACGAGCCGCCGATGTCGACGTTGCCGACGCCGGGCAGCTGCGACAGCTTCTGCTGCACCACCGTGGCGCCGGCATCGTAGAGCTGGCCGGGGGTCAGGGTGTCCGAGGTCATGCCGAGGATGACGATCGGCGAGTCGGCCGGGTTGAACTTGCGGTAGGTCGGGTTCTGGCGCAGCGCGGTGGGCAGGTCGGCCCGCGCGGCGTTGATCGCCGCCTGCACGTCGCGCGCGGCCCCGTCGATGTCGCGGCTGAGGCCGAACAGCAGCACGATCCGCACGGTGCCGGTGGAGCTCGTCGAGGACATCTCGTTGACGTCGGCGATGCTGCCGAGCCGCCGCTCCAGCGGCGCCGCCACCGTCACCGCCATGGTCTCGGGGCTGGCTCCCGGCATCTGCGCCTGGACCAGGATGACCGGAAAATCCACCTGCGGCAGCGGCGCCACCGGCAGCTTCAGGAACGCGAAGAGGCCGGCGAGCAGCACGCCGACGGTCAGCAGCGTCGTCGCCACCGGGCGCCGGATGAAGGGCTCGGAGATGTTCATGGGCGAAAGCCCATAGGCGTCACGGCGCTGTTCCCCTCTCCCCGCACGCGGGGAGAGGCCCGGCTGCACCCCGTCGTGCTGCCGGGAAGCGCAGGCGAAGCCGCAGCGAGGGTGAGGGGGCGCGAGCGGTGGAGGCTCCTCCGCCGAAGCCCCCTCACCCTCGGCTGCCGCCTCGCCGCGACGACGACGAGGTCGTCGCGGCCCTCTCCCCGCAGGCGGGGCGAGGGGATGCGAGGCGCTGTCGCGATCTTCCTCACGGCAGCGCCTCGCCCGCCGGGAGGTCCGGCTCGGGTTCGCGGCGGCCGGTGATGCGGCGCTCGAGGCGGTCGAAGAACAGGTAGATCACCGGGGTCGTGAACAGCGTCAGCACCTGGGAGACGATGAGGCCGCCGGCGATGACGATGCCGAGCGGCTGGCGCAGCTCCGAGCCGACGCCGGTGCCGACGATCAGCGGGACCGCGGCGAACAACGCGGCCAGGGTCGTCATCAGGATCGGGCGGAAGCGCAGCAGGCAGGCCTCGTAGATCGCGTCGCGCGGGGACATCCCCTCCTCGCGCTCGGCCTGGAGCGCGAAGTCGATCATCATGATCGCGTTCTTCTTCACGATGCCGATCAGAAGCACGATGCCGATGATCGCGATGATGTCGAGCGAGAGCCCGAACAGCATCAATCCGAGCAGCGCGCCGATTCCCGCGGACGGGAGCGTCGACAAGATGGTGATCGGGTGGATGAAGCTCTCGTAGAGGACGCCTAGAACGATGTAGACGGTGACGATCGCCGCCAGCACCAGGAACAGCTCGTTCGAGAGCGCCGACTGGAAGGCGAAGACCGACCCCTGCGGCACCACGCGGAAGCTCGGCGGCAGGTCGATGCTTTTCCGCGCCTCCTCCACCGCGTCCACCGCCTGGCCGAGCGCGGCGCCCGGCGCGAGGTTGAACGACACGGTGGTGGCCGGGAACTGGCCGAGATGCGAGATCAGCAGCGGCGCCTGGCGCTCGTCGATCCGCGCCACCGCCGAGAGCGGCACCTGCCCGCTCGATGCGGTGGAGGAGGGCAGGTAGATCGCGTCGAGGCTGGCGATGGTCCTGTGCAGGTCGGGGTCGGCCTCGAGGATCACTCGGTACTGGTTCGACTGGGTGAAGATCGTCGAGATGATGCGCTGGCCGAACGCGTCGTAGAGCGCGTTGTCGATCGTCGCCGGCGTGATGCCGTAGCGCCCGGCCGTCGGCCGGTCGATCGTGACGTAGGCGGCCAGGCCCTGGCCCTGGTGGTCGCTGGCGACGTCGGCCACCACCGGCGACCGCGACAGCGCGTCGGTGAAGCGCGGCACCCAGGTCTCGAAATCCTCGAGGTTCGGCGTCTCCAGGATCACCTGGTACTGCGTCGCCGACACCGCGGTGTCGATCGTCAGGTCCTGCACCGGCTGCATGTAGAGGCGCAGGCCCGCGACGTCGGCGGTGGCCGCCTGGATGCGGCGGATGATGGCGCCGGCCCGCTCGGCCCGCTCGGCCTGGGGCTTCAGGTTGATCAGGAACCGGCCTGAGTTCAGCGTCACGTTCTGGCCGTCGACGCCGATGAACGAGGACAGGTTGGCGACGTCCGGGTCCTTGAGGATGATCGCGGCGATGCGCTGCTGGCGCTCGGCCATCGCGGCGTAGGACAGGGTCTGGTCGCCCTGCGTGATCCCCTGGATCACGCCGGTGTCCTGCACCGGGAAGAACCCCTTCGGGATCGTCACGAACAGGGTCGCGGTGAGCGCGATGGTGGCGAGCGTGACCAGCAGCGTCAGGCCCTGGTGGTCGAGTACCACCCGCAGCGCCCGGCCGTAGGCCGCGATGGTGCCCTCGGTGGCGCGCCGGCCCATCCGCCCGAGCACGCCCTCGCGGCGGCGGGTCTCGGCAAGGGACGCGGGAGATTGGGGCACGTGCTTGAGCAGGCGCGCGCACAGCATCGGCACCAGCGTCAGCGAGACCACCGCCGAGATGATGATCGTGGCCGCCAGCGTGATCGCGAACTCGTGGAACAGGCGCCCGACCACGTCGCCCATGAACAGCAGCGGGATCAGCACCGCGATCAGCGAGACGGTGAGCGAGATGATGGTGAAGCCGATCTCGCGGCTGCCCTTGAGCGCGGCCTCGAGCGGGGAATCGCCGTCCTCGACGTGGCGGGCGATGTTCTCGATCACCACGATCGCGTCGTCGACGACGAAACCGGTGGCGATGGTCAGCGCCATCAGCGACAGGTTGTCGAGGGAGAAGCCGTAGAGGTCCATCACCGAGAGCGCGCCGATCAGCGACAGCGGCACCGACAGGCTCGGGATCAGCGTGGCGGAGACGCTGCGCAGGAACAGGAAGATCACCAGCACGACGAGCGCGATGGCGAGCCCGAGCTCGAACTGCACGTCCTCGACCGAGGCGCGGATCGTCACCGTGCGGTCGGTGAGCAGGCTCACCTGGATCGCGCCCGGCAGCGTGCCCTGGAGCTGCGGCAGCAGCGCCTTGATCTTGTCGACGGTGGCGATGACGTTGGCGCCGGGCTGGCGCTGGATGTTGAGGATGATCGCCGGCGTCTCGTCGGCCCAGGCGCCGAGCTTGGTGTTCTCCGGCCCCTGCACCACGTCGGCCACGTCCGACATCTTCACCGGGGCGCCGTTCTTGTAGGCGATGATCGCGTCGTCGTAGGCCTTCGGGTCCTGGATCTGGTCGTTGGCGTTGATCGCGTAGCTCTGCTTCGGGCCGTCGATGGTGCCCTTCGGCGTGTTGACGTTGAGGTTGGTGATCGTGGTGCGCAGGTCGTCGATGTTCAGCCCGTAGGCGGCGAGCGCCCGGGCGTTGAACCGCACCCGCACCGCCGGCCGCTGGCCGCCGGAGATGCTGACGAGGCCGACGCCGGCCACCTGGGAGATCTTCTGGGCGAGCCGCGTCTCGGCGAGATCCCGCACCTGCGTCAGCGGCAGGGTCTTGGAGGTGAGCGCGAGCGTGATCACGGGCGCGTCGGCCGGGTTGACCTTGGCGTAGATCGGCGGCGCCGGCAGGTCGGACGGCAGCAGGTTGCCGGCGGCGTTGATCGCCGCCTGGACCTGCTGCTCGGCGATGTCGAGCGGCAGGTCGAGGTTGAACTGCAAGGTCACGACCGAGGCGCCGGCCGAGGATTGCGAGGTCATCTGGTTGAGGTTGGCGAGCTGCCCGAACTGCCGCTCCAGCGGCGCGGTCACGGCCGAGGTCATCACCTCCGGGCTGGCGCCGGGATAGAACGTCTGCACCTGGATCGTCGGGTAGTCGACCGAGGGCAGCGCCGAGACCGGCAGGTTCAGGTACGACACCCCGCCGACGATCAGGATCGCCAGCATCAGGAGCGTGGTCGCGACCGGGCGCAGGATGAAGAGGCGGGACGGGTTCATGCCGGGGCCCCCCCGAGCTCACGCCGGCCCTTCCCTCCCCCCTCCGCGGGGGAGGGTGGCCCCTGCGTCGGCAGGGGTCGGGAGAGGGGAGCGACGATGCCGAGTGAGGCGAAGCCGTCGCGCGCATCGGCTTCGAGGCCGATCCTTCGTTCGGATACGGCGCTCCCCTCTCCCCCCCTGCTGCGCAGGGTACCCTCCCCCGCAGAGGGGGGAGGGAGGCGCGTATCCTGGAAACCCGCGCTCACGGCTGCTGCCGCCGGCGGCCGCGCTTCTGTCCGGCCTCTTGGGCGCCGCCGGCGTCGGCGGCGGGGGTGACCTTCTGGCCGTCGACGCCCTCCGTGATCCGCACCGGGGCGCCGTCGCGCAGGCGGTCGGTGCCGTCGGTGACGACGCGGTCGCCGGCCTGGAGGCCGGAGAGCACCACCGTCCGCGTGCCGTCGGTCTCGCCGGTCTTGATCGGGCGGACTGAGACCTTCGCGTCGCCGTCCATCAGGTAGACGTAGGTGCCGGGCGTGCCCTGCAGGATCGCGCCGTTGGGGACCAGCGCCGCGTTCGCCACCGTGTCGACGGTGAGCTTGGCGTTGACGAACTGGTTCGGGAACAGCTCCTCGTCCTTGTTTTCGAACAGGGCGCGCAGCTTCACCGTGCCGGTGGTGACGTCGATCTGGTTGTCGACCGTGTCGAGGGTGCCGGTGGCGATCTCGTGGGCGTCGCCCCGGTCGTAGGCGCGGACCGCGAGCTTGGCGCCGGCGCGCACCCGGCGCATCACCCGGGAGACGTCGTCCTCGGGCAGGGTGAACACCACCGAGATCGGATGGAGCTGGGTGACGACGACGATGTTGGTCGAGGCCGCGGTGATGTAGTTGCCCTGGTCGACCTGGCGCAGGCCAACCCGGCCCTCCACCGGCGAGATGATGCGCGCGTAGGCGATGTTCAGCCGCTGCTGGTCGACGAGGGCCTGGTCGGAGGCGACCGTGCCCTCGTTCTGCTTCACCAGCGCGCCCTGGGTGTCGACGTTCTGCTTCGAGATCGAATCCTGCTGGGCGAGGCGCTGGAAGCGGGCCAGGTCCAGCTTCGAGTTCTGCAGCAGCGCCTGGTCGCGGGCGAGCTGGCCCTGGTACTGGGCGAGCAGCGCCTCGTAGGGCCGCGCGTCGATCTGGGCGAGGTAGTCGCCCTTCTTCACGGTCTGGCCCTCGCGGAACCCGATGTCGGTGAGGTAGCCGCTAATCTGCGATTTCACGGTGACGGTGGCCAGCGGCGTGACGGTGCCGAGCCCCTGGAGCACCACCGGGATGTCGCCGGTGACGATCTGCGCGATGCCGACCGCCTGGGGCACGTCCATGCCGCCGCGCTTGCCGCCGCCGCGGCCGCCTTTGCCCTGGGTCTCGCCGGGGCCGCCCGCGACCTGCGTGCGCCCGTCGTACCAGCGGTGGGCCACCGCGCCGGCCGCCAGCAGCGCCAGGAGCAGCAGCATCCAGCGGAAGGGGCGGAACCGGCGCGTCTTGCCGGGCGACGCGACCGGGTCCGGCTGGAACGCGCGCGCCGTGTCCGTGCGGATGGGTGAGCTCTCGTTCATGACTGATTAGACCACGTTCCGGACGCCGCCGCGCCCGTGTCGCGCCCTATCCTCTCGCTGTTTTCGTCCGCGGGCCGACCGTTCGTCGGCCCGGGGAGCGAATCCGACACCCTGGCCCCGGCCGCCTGTACGGCATCCGAACGGACCGTGCCCTGCGGCACCCGCGCCGGGCGCGGCTCGGGTCCGGGTGCGCCCGCTCGGCATCCCTGCGCCGCAGCCATCGCCCGTCAATGCGTCGTCAGTACGGCACCGATGTTTCGGTGCTGTTGCTGGCCCGTCAGGGCCGCTCCAGCGCGCGGTAGTACCGCACCACGTCGCGGTAGGTTTCGTCGACCGGCGCCACCGGGACCGCGCGCCGCAGGCCGAGGCCGAGGGCGCCGACGGCGAAGGCGAGCGCGAGGGCGCGGCGGGGGGACATGGCGGGCTCCGGCGATCCGTGACGGCAGGCGGACGAGGCCATAACGCGAAAAGGCCCGCCAACGAATTGGCGGGCCTCGCGACGACCGGTCCGGCGCCAGGTCAGGAACGGAACGAGGGGGCGGAGTTCCGCGCCCACCGGCGCCGCACCGGTCGTGTTCCCGAAAGCTATCTCACGGCTGATGAATGTCAACATTCGTCAGCCGTGAGGCCTGCCAGCAATCGCCGGTGGCGTGCGCTCCCGCACGTTTCGCGCGGGATCGGCGCCATGGTATCACCCCGCCGATGTCCGCCCCCCGCTTCGCATGAACCCGGTCCTCTCCGGCCTCCCGACCACGGTGTTCGAGACGATGTCGCGGCTCGCCCGCGAGCACGGGGCGATCAATCTCGGGCAGGGGTTCCCCGACGACCCGGGCCCCGCCGACATGCGCGCCCATGGCGCGCGGGCGCTCGTCGAGGGCTCGAACCAGTACCCGCCGATGATGGGGCTGCCGTCCCTGCGCGCGGCGGTGGCGGCGCATTACGCCCGGCACCAGGGGCTCGCCCTCGATCCCGAGACCGAGGTGATGGTCACGTCGGGCGCGACGGAGGCGCTCGCCGGCGCGCTGCTGGCGCTGATCGAGCCGGGCGACGAGGTCGTGCTGTTCGCGCCGATGTACGACGCCTACCTGCCGCTGGTGCTGCGCGCCGGCGGCGTGCCGCGGATCGTGACCCTGACGCCGCCCGCCTTCGGCCTCGACGAGGCCGCGCTCGCCGCCGCCTTCTCGCCGCGCACCAAGGTGGTGCTGCTGAACGACCCGCTGAACCCGAGCGCGACCCGGCTCGGCGCCGACGACCTCGCGCGGCTGGCCGCGTTCTGCCGCCGCCACGACGCGATCGCGCTGTGCGACGAGGTCTGGGAGCACGTGGTGTTCGACGGCGCCCGCCACGTCCCGCTGATGAGCCTGCCCGGCATGCGGGCACGCACGGTGAAGATCGGCTCGGCCGGCAAGATCTTCTCGCTCACCGGCTGGAAGGTCGGGTTCGTGATGGCCGACGCGGCGCTGATGCGGACGCTCGCCAAGGCGCACCAGTTCCTCACCTTCACCACGCCGCCGAACCTGCAGGAGGCGGTGGCCTACGGGCTGGCGAAGGACGATGCCTACTTCACCGGGATGCGCGCCGGCTACGCCCGCTCGCGCGACCGGCTCGCCGGCGGCCTCGCCGATCTCGGCTTCACGGTGCTGCCGGCGCAGGCGACGTGGTTCCTCAACCTCGACATCGCCGATCTCGGCCAC
>NZ_JAKSYQ010000018.1:0-697 GCF_022829665.1 Methylobacterium sp. E-041
CCGGCGGCGCTGACGCGCTCGCGGCCGGCTACGGCGCCACGGCGGGCGGCGTGAGCGCGACGGCCCTCGGGACCGAGGCGAACGCGGCCGGCGACGGGTCCATCGCGATCGGCCGCAGCGCCTCGGCGACGCAGGCCAACACCATCGCGATCGGTCCCGGCGCGCAGACCACCCGCACGAACCAGGTCGCGATCGGCAACGGCTCGAACACCTATACGCTCGGCGGGATCACGTCGGCGCAGAGCGCCGCGGCCCAGAACGGCGCGACGCAGTTCGTGACCACCGACGCGGCGGGCAACCTCGCGACCTCCGGCTACGGCCCGAGCACCATCGCCGGCCTCGGCTCCCGCCTCGACTCGGCGGAAGGGCGGATCGGCGGCGTCGAGTCCCGCGTCGGCGCGCTGGAATCGCGCACGAACGCCCTGTCGCAATACACCACCGAGACCCGGCGCGAGGCACGCCAGGGCGTCGCCACGGCGCTGGCGATGCCGACCGCGTCGATGCCCTCGGCACCCGGCCGCACCACCTGGGTCCTCAACAGCGCGACCTATCGCGGCGAGTGGGCCGGCGGCGCGGCACTCTCGCACCGCCTGCCGACCGCCGTGCCGCTGGCGATCAACGTCGGCTACGCCTATGGCGGCGACGGCGGCCACGGGGTGCGGGCCGGGCTCGGCGGCGAGTTCTGAGCGCGCCTCCC